>NZ_SOGM01000089.1:0-22948 GCF_004403545.1 Cryobacterium sp. TmT2-59
TATAAAGTTTCTTTCCTTGACAGTCAGAAACCTAGACAGGAAGCGGCGTGCGGCCGTTAAGGCGCTCCGAAAGACCCACAGATGCAGCAGGAGAGCCGAGATTTTGCCCAAATCGGTCCGGAACCGCCCGGATCCGGGTTTTTAGGGCAGTATCTCCGTCGAATTGGTTCGACGCAGGGCCCGGCCGCCGCGCGTCGAGACGGCGGCGCCGCCTCTGCCGAGAGACCTCAGATTTCGGAATCGTCGACCGGGGCGGCACCGGCGGGTGGCGCGGCATCCGCGGGCTGGGCGGACGCCGGCGGTTGGGGCGGGGTGCTGCGGCGGCTGGGCTGCGGCTTCTGGTACGACAGCTCACCGCCCAGGCGACCGCCGTAGGGGCGGCCGTGGTCGGCATATTCCTCCCGGAAGAACGCCATCCGCCACGGCCCCATTTCGATCCGAGCCCCGGTCCGCAGCACCTGCCCGGCGCCGGCCTGGTCCGGAGGGGACTCCCGCCGGACGCCGCCGGACACCTCGCCGAGCGGGTACAGGACGTATTCGTCGTTCTCATCGTGGCGGATCTCGGCGTGGAAAGGCTGGAGGCCCTGCAGCTGCAGGTCGGCATCCGGCGCCGAACCGATCGTGGTGGTGCCCGGCAGCAGGTCGAACTCGCGCGGCATCTGCCCGTTCCAGTTCTCGGAACCGACGACGAAGATCAGCCGGGGCCGGCCTGCCCCCGCCGCGTAGTGCGTCGTCGTGATCCTGCGCCGGATCCTGCGGTCGAAGGTGGGCACCAGCGGCAACAGAGTCGGCGGCGGGAGCGGGAACGACGGGGCATCCGCGGCTCCCGCGCTCCGTCGGCGCAGCAGGGGAACCAGGGCGGCCCGGCTGCCGAGTGCGATATGCGCTGAGCCGGTCAGCAGACGTTGGATGACCGGCGCGCGCACGGCGCCGAGACGGATGATCAAACCGTCCGGCCCCGACACGGAGACGGTCAGCCCCCGCTCGGCCAGGTCGGCGGCCAGGCCACGGATGTCTTTCAGCTTCGTCGTTCTGGCCCGCACGAAGAGTTCGGGCTTGCTCGAGAAGACCTCGACGTGCAGTCCGCGGGCGGTGATGGTGCCGTTCATCTGCTCGGCGGGCTCGGACGGCGCTGCGGGGCCGGCAGCCGGGGCGGCGCCGGGCTCCGGGGACGAGGCCGCACCCGGCCCCACCAGGGAGAACGCCAGGTCGATATCCAGGCGCGTGGAGGGACTCATCGCTACGGCGCGAGCGGTTCGGTGCCGGAGCCCTCACTGGTGGTGACTTGCAGCGTCCCGTTCAGCTTCCAGGTGGCGCGCGGGGCGTCCGGCCCGATGTCGCGCGGCACCTCGACGGTCATATCGATGAACTTGTAGTTGATCACGGCGCTCTTGCCGGTGAGATAGGACCACATCTCCTTGCCGAGGTCGGTCCAGTCCTTGATGTTGTGTGCGTCCGGGCCGGTGGCGGGGCCGGTGACGCTGGGGGCGGCTGCGGGGTTCTGGCTGTCAGTCACGGTTGGTTCCTTCTCGCTCGTCTGCAGGGAATCGGGCGGCCGCTCAGGGTCTCGTCCGCCGCGTGTACGGGCAACCCTAGTCAAGGGTGACCGCCGGGGGAAGACCCGCGCGTGACCTGTTCCGGCTGATGCCGAAACAAAAAAAGCACCCTCGTGGCGAGGGTGCTCTTTTCGGTTTCGTCGCGCCGGCGGCGCGGGGTGCTACTCGGCGTCGAGGTCCGTTTCCAGGATCTTCACGAGTGCTTCGAGCACCTCGTCGGATCCGTCGCCCTCGGCGCGAAGAACCACGACGTCGCCATTGGAGGCGCCCAGGCTCATCAGCGACAGGATGCTCGAGGCGTCCATGGCGTCTTCGGCCGGGTCGGTCTCCAGGCCGATCGTGACCTCAGTGGTCTGTTCGCCGACCGCGGCCGCGAAGATGGACGCGGGGCGGGCGTGCAGGCCAACGCGGCTCGCAATGGTGGCTTTACGTTCGGACATTCTTCCTCCTCATTGGTGCT
Source organism: Cryobacterium sp. TmT2-59 (assembly GCF_004403545.1). Classification (NCBI taxonomy): domain Bacteria; kingdom Bacillati; phylum Actinomycetota; class Actinomycetes; order Micrococcales; family Microbacteriaceae; genus Cryobacterium; species Cryobacterium sp. TmT2-59. Next base: position 2,017 of record NZ_SOGM01000089.1, read on the forward strand.
CGGCGAGGGTAAGGCCCGCCGATGGTGATGCTCACAGTGTTGCTCTGTGTTCTGCTGCTGCGACGGATGGCCGGCGAGCGGTCAGAGTCCCAGCTCTTCCAGTATGGGCAATCCGGCGCGCACCCGCGTACGCGCCTCGTCGGCGTTGCGTGCCGAGAGTGCGAGTTCGGCGAGCCCCTGGGCCTCTTCGAGCGTCACGGACTTGAGCACGGCACCGACGGCTGACATCGAGCGGGATGTCATCGACAGGGTTGCGACGCCCAGTCCGACGAGCACCACGGCGAGCACGGGGTCGGCCGCGGCTTCGCCGCACACACCCACGGGCTTGTTGTGGCCTTCGGCGATCGACCCGGCGACGGTAAGCTGGATCAGCTGCAGCACGGCGGGCTGCCAGGGCGAGTTCAGCGCCGCGAGCGTGCCGAGCTGCCGGTCCGCGGCCATCGCGTACTGGGTCAGGTCGTTCGTGCCGAGGCTGACGAATTCGGCTTCGGTCAGGATGCTCGCCGAGCGGAGGGCCGCGGAGGGAACCTCCACCATGACGCCGGGGGTCTTCAGCCCGGCAACGCGGCACATGGCCGCGAAGTCGGCGGCCTCGTCGACCGTGGCGATCATCGGGGCCATCACCCAGACCACGGCGGAGGACGCCTCGGCGGCGGTCGCGATGGCCGTGAGCTGGCGCTTGAGCACGCCGGGGCTGGTCATGTCGGTGCGGTAGCCGCGAACGCCGAGCGACGGGTTGGGCTCCGTGCTGTCGGTGAGGAACGGCAGCGGCTTGTCGGCGCCGGCGTCGAGCGTGCGCACGACGACCTTCTTGCCGGGGAACGCGTCGAACACGCCCCGGTAGGCGACGACCTGCTCGTCGATGGTGGGTTCGGTGTCGCGTTCGAGGAAGCAGAACTCGGTGCGGAGCAGACCGACACCCTGCGCTCCGGCTTCAGCGGCCTTGACCGCGTCCGCGGCCCCGCCCACGTTGGCCAGGATGGGAACGAGGTGGCCGTCAGCGGTGGCACCGTTGCCGTCGAACACGGACAGGCTGGCCGCGACGTGCTCCCACGCCTCGACGGCCTTGCGCTGTTCGTCACCCGGACCGACCTGGAGGGTGCCGGCGGCCCCGTCCACATAGACCTCGGTGCCGTCGGCGAGGGCGTCGACGCCGACCGCCGCGACGACGGCCGGCAGGCCGAGGGCGCGCGCGATGATCGCGGTGTGCGACTGCGGTCCGCCGCCGCTGGTGACCAGTCCGAGGACCTTCTTCGGGTCCAGGGTCGCCGTGTCGGCGGGGGCCAGGTCTTCGGCAACGAGAATAAAGGGAACGTCCGAGTGGGGGATCCCGGGCGCGGTGACCCCGCGCAGTTCGGCGACGATCCGGGCTCGGACGTCAAGGACATCCGTGGCCCGTTCGGCCATGTAACCGCCGAGGTTGTGCAGCATCTCAGCGACGGATGCGCCGGACTCCCAGATGGCCCGTTCGGTAGACGTTCCGGTCGCGACTAATTTCACTGCGGCTTTAATCAGCATCGGGTCGGTGGCCATCAGCGCGGTGGCTTCGAGGACCGACTTGCTGGCACCCGTGGCGGCTTCGGCGCGGCGCTGCAGCTCGGCCTGCACCGTCTTGGCCGCGGCGCGTAATTCGCCGGTCGCCTCATCCGCCGATTTCGACGGATCCAGCCGGTCGCCAGCCGGGGGTTCGCTGATCGGTTTCGGCATTTGCCTGACGGATCCGATGATTCGGCCGGGGCTTACGCCGACGCCGGTGAAATTTTGCACGGTATAACCTCTATTCTCGCGCAGCGAAACTACTGCGCTCTTGATGCTACGCGTTGGTCAGTGCGGGCACGGTTGCATCCGTGGTGACCAGCGGTGTCCTGCGGGCGTAGCGCTTCAGAGCGATCACGAGCAGGGCCGCGACAACGGTTCCGATCGCGATGGCCAGGGCGAAGAGCGCGAAGCTGTCGATGGCGAAGAACACGAACACGCCACCGTGGGGAGCCTTCGAGGTGACACCCCAGGCCATCGAGAGAGCGCCTGTGACACCGGCGCCGACCATGCAGGCCGGGATCACGCGGAGCACGTCTGCTGCAGCGAACGGGATGGCGCCTTCGGAGATGAAGGACGCACCCAGCAGCCAGGCCGCCTTGCCGTTTTCCCGCTCAGCGACGCTGAACAGTCGGCGGTCGAGCACCGTGGCCAGAGCCATGGCGAGCGGCGGAACCATGCCGGCGGCCATGACCGCGGCCATGACCTGCCACGGCGCCTGGTTGGCCATGGTGGCCGTACCGAGGCCGGCGACGGCGAAGGCGTAGGCCACCTTGTTGACCGGGCCACCGAGGTCGAAGCCCATCATGAGGCCCAGGATCAGGCCGAGCAGGATGGCGGAGGCGCCGGTCATGCCGGACAGCCACTCGTTCAGCGCGGTGCTCAGCAGCGCGATGGGGCCACCGAGAACCAGGAACATCAGGCCCGAGGCGACGATCGACGCGACCAGCGGGATGATGACGACGGGCATCAGGCTGCGGAGCCAGCGCGGAACGTCGAGCTTCGCGAAGCTGGCGGCTGCGACACCGGCCAGCAGACCACCGGCGATGCCGCCGAGGAAGCCGGCACCCATGAACCCGGCAACGGCACCGGCGACGAAACCGGGGGCGATTCCGGGGCGGTCGGCGATCGCGTAGGCGATGTAACCGGCCAGGGCCGGAACCAGGAAGCCCATCGACAGGGCGCCGATCTTGAAGAAGACGGCTCCCAGGTAGGTGAGCATTCCGCCGTCAGGCAGGTTGAACAGACTGTTCTGCAGCGTCACCGTGTCGGCGACCTTGGTGATCTCGTAGCCTCCGAGGAGGAAGCCGAGTGCGATCAGCAGGCCTCCACCGGCGACGAACGGGATCATGTAGCTGACACCGGTGAGCAGGGCGCGCTTGACCTTCTGGCCGAAGTGCTCGTTGGTCTCCTCGGCCTCGGCCGCACCGACGGTGCCGCCGACGCGGCGGGCATTGGGGTTCTGTGCCGCGGCCAGCGCATCCTGGATGAGCTTGGCCGGTTCGTCGATGCCGCGCTTCACGGGCACCTGGATGACGGGCTTGCCGGCGAAACGCTCGCGACCGCGAACGTCCACGTCGACCGCGAAGATGACGGCATCGGCCGCGGCGATCACGGACGCGTCAAGCATCGTGAGGCCGGCGGAACCCTGCGTCTCGACCTGCATGTCCACGCCGGCGGCCTTGGCCGCGGCGGCGAGGGACTCGGCAGCCATGTAGGTGTGCGCGATGCCGGTCGGGCAGGCGGTGACGGCGACGAGGCGCTTGACCCCGGTGGCCGCGGACGGCGTGCTGCCCACGTTTGCGGACGCGCCGACGGTGACTCCGACGGGGGCGACGACGTTGGTGACCAGCTCGACGATCTCGGCCTGCGTCTTCGCCGCGCGCAGTGCGGCGGTGAAGTCGGCCTTCATCAGCGAGCGAGCCAGCTTGGCCAGGATTTTAAGGTGGTCCTGGTCGGCTCCCGCGGGGGCTGCGATCAGGAAGACGAGGTCGGCGGGGCCGTCCTTGGCGCCGAAGTCGACCGGGGAGGTCAACCGGGCCAGGGCCAGCGTCGGCTCGGAAACGGCCTCTGAGCGGCAATGAGGAATTGCGATGCCGCCCGGAATCCCGGTGGCGGTCTTCGCTTCGCGGGCGAGGGCATCCGCGTAGAGGCCCTCAATCTCGGTGGCTCGGCCGGCGCCGACGACGAGCTCGGCAAGATGCCGGATTACGCTCGAGGGCGCGGCTCCGAGATTCTTATCCAGAGCAACGAGCTCCGGCGTGATCAGTGCACTCACTGGACATCCTCCTTTGGATGGGTAACAAGCGTCGTCACGGTGACGTCGCCCGGTTTGGTTTGGTTCAGTGCCGGAACGGTTGATCCGGGCAAAGACGCGGCGGCTGCCCCATGGGCGGCTGCCTGACGAAGGGAGTCGGGGGCGGGTTCCCCGGCGCTGGTGCTGAGCAGGTATCCGGCGAGGGACGAGTCCCCGGCGCCGACCGTGCTGACCGCCACCATCGGCGGGGTCTGGGCCAGCCAGGCCCCATCGGCGGTCACCAGCACGGCACCCTTGGAACCGAGGGTGGCCAGCACGGCGCCGACCCCGCCGGCGACGAGGCGCTGCGCGGCCCGGGCCACGAGTTCGGGGTTGCCCTCGAGGCTGTCCGGGTCGGGGATGCCGGTGAGCTCGGCGAGCTCCTCCGCATTGGGCTTGATCAGGTCAGGGCCGGCGGTCACGGCGGCGGCCAGCGGCGCTCCCGAGGAGTCGACGGCCACCTTCGGGGCGCTCGTGCCGAAGCGGGTGCGCAGCTCGCGGGTGATCCTGGCGTAGAAGTCCACCGGCACCCCGGGCGGCAGGGAGCCGGCCAGGACCAGCCAGCTGGCCCCTTCGGCCTTCTCCAGCACGAGCTCGATCAGGGCGGCCTGCTGGGCGGGGGTCAGGACCGGCCCGGGCACGTTGACCTTGGTGGTGGTGCCGTCGGGCTCGGTGATGGCCACGTTGCTGCGGATCGTGGCGCCGATCGGCATTCCGAGGTGCGGGACACCGTCGGCGCGCAGGGCGACCAGGACCGGGTCCATATCGTCGCCCGGCAGGATGGCGAGGCTCAGGATGCCGGATGCCTCGAGTGCGCGAACGATGTTCACGCCCTTGCCGCCCGGTTCCTCGTGGGAGGAGCCGGCGCGTTGCACCTCGCCGCGCGCCAGGGGCCCGCTCAGCTCGATCGTGCGATCCAGGCTTGGATTAGGGGTAAGCGTGATGATCACGCGATCACAACCTCAACGTCGGCCGCGGCCAGGGCTGCGGCAAGTTCGAATGATGGGGAGGCGTCCGTGATCAGCACGTCGATTTCACCCAGGGCGGCGAAGCGCATCAGGGTTTCCTTGTCGAGCTTGGAGGAATCGGCCAGCGCGACAACGCGGCGGGCCGAACGGACGATGGCTGTTTTCACTGCGGCCTCGACGGCATCCGGGGTGCTGAATCCGAAATCGGAGTGCACGCCGTTGGCGCCGATGAAGGCGATGTCGGGCCGCAGGGCGTCGAGCTGGGCGATGGTGCTGGGGCCGACGACGGCGCGGGTGAGGCCGCGCACGCGGCCGCCGAGGATATAGAGCTGGATGTCGTCGTTCAAGGCGAGCTTGGTGGCGATGGGGACCGCGTTGGTGATGACGAGCAGTTCGTCGTCCAGTTCGGCCGGGGCCCAGTCGACCAGGAGGTCGGCGAGGAGTTCGGTGGTCGTACCGGCGTCGAGCAGGATCGACCCGGTCTGGCTGGCCGGGATCAGCGCGAGGGCTGCGGCCGCGATCCGCATCTTCTCGTCATGGTGCTGGGTCCGGCGCTCTTCGAGGCTCGGCTCCGACATGCTCTGCCGGTCGAGGGCCACGGCACCGCCGTGAACGCGGCGCAACTGGCGGGCGCCCTCCAGGGTGGTCAGGTCTCGGCGCACCGTTTCGGGGGTGATGTCGAAGCGGGTGGCCAGCTCGCTGACCGTGACCCGGCTCGAACTGGACACCAGATCGGCGATCAGGGCCTGGCGCTCTTCAGCGAACATTTGTCCTCCTCGACGATGTATGAAACGGTTGTGGCGGGGACCACGGGACTTCAATGGCTCTACCGTACCTGTGTTTGTTTTTGCTTGTCAAGCAAAACGCAGATAAACAAAGAAGTGGCTGTCCCGGGGCGATTTTCGCCTGCCGCCTGCACGGCGATGGGCCCCGGATCGGCAGGCGTGCGGCCGGTGTCAGTGGTCGGCACTACCGTGAAGAGCATGAAGATCCTGCACACTTCTGACTGGCACATCGGGCGAACCTTCCACACGCATTCGACCCTGGGGCACCTGCGTCAGGTCCTCGACGCCCTGGTCCAGGCCGTGCGGGACCACCGGATCGATGTGGTCGCCGTCGCCGGCGACATCTTCGACTCGGCGATGCCCTCCGCCGACAGCTACACCCTGCTCGCGGCGGCGCTCCGCGAGATCCGGGAGGCCGGCGCCCAGGTGGTCATGACCAGCGGAAACCACGATTCGGCGACCCGGCTGGGCTTCCAATCCGAGTGGGCCCGGCTGGCCGGCATCCACGTGGTGACCCGGCCGGAACAATTCCTCGAGCCCGTCACCCTGCAGGACGAGCATGGCCCCGTGCACTTCTACGGCATCCCTTACCTCGAGCCGGCGTTGATCCGACACCTCTACCCGGACGAGACGCTCAAGACGCACGAGCAGGTGCTCACCTTCGTGATGCGCCGCATCCGCGCCGACCTCGCCGTGCGGGGCGGCCGCTCGGTCGTCCTCAGCCACTGTTTCGCGGCCGGAGTCGCGGTAGCCGAGGCGACCGACGTCGAGCGCGACATCACCGCCGGCGGGCTCGACCTCGTGCCGGTCTCGGTGTTTACCAACCCGGTATTCATTAACGACGGATTCATAAATGACGGCGCGAAGTCCGTCGGTCCCGACTACGTCGCCCTCGGCCACATCCACGGCCGGGCCGTCCTCAACGACCGGGTGCGCTACTCGGGAGCACCACTGCACTACTCGTTCTCCGAGGCCGGCAAGCCCCGCGGCGGCTGGCTGGTCGACCTCGGGCCCGGTGACGGGCGCGGCGGCCACGAGGCGCAGATCGAGTGGGTCGACCTGCCCGTGCCCCGCCGCCTCAGCGTGCTCACCGGTGAGATCGACGCGTTGCTTACCGACGACTCGTTCGATGAGTTCACGGATGACTGGGTGTCGGCGATCCTGACCGACCAGGTTCGGCCCCTCGATGGAATGCGGCGACTGCAGAAGCGTTTCCCGCACTGCGTCACCCTCGAGCATCGGCCCTTCATCGTCGTGCAGTCAGAGGTCGCGACCTACGGGGAGCGCATCTATCGCCAGAACGACCTCGAGATCGTGGCGGGATTTCTCGAGTTCGTGCGCAACGGGGTCGGCCAGACGGATTTCGAGCGTGATCTCGTCGCCGAAATCCTCGCCGCGAGCGACCTCCTGGAGGTGACGGAATGAAGATCAAGCGCTTGCGGATCGCCGGTTTCGGTCCCTACAAGAACGAACAGGTGATCGACTTCCAGCGGTTCGATGCCGACGGAATATTCCTGATCAGCGGAAAAACAGGGGCGGGCAAGTCCAGCATCCTCGACGCGGTCTGCTTCGCCCTGTACGCCAGCGTGCCGCGCTATGAGGGCACCGAATCCCAGCTGCGCAGCGACCATTGCGACCCCGACGACCTCACCTTTGTCGAGCTCGAATTCGGCCTGAACGGCCAGAATTACCGCATCTACCGCACGCCCCGATACGAGAAGAACAAAAAGCGCGGGGTGGGCACCACCATGTCGCAGCCCGACGCCCGCCTCGACGTGTTCGACCGCGTTGGTGACAGCGGTGCTGCTGACGGTGCTGCTGACGGTGCCGGCTGGCGCAGCATCGCCACCCGCCCCGTCGACGTCGGACATGAGCTGGCGCGGATCCTTCCCCTCAAGCAGGACCAGTTCCTGCAGGTCATCCTGCTGGCCCAGAACCGGTTCCAGCGGTTCCTCCTGGCCAAGACGGACGACCGCCGTGCCGTGCTCCGCACACTCTTCGGCACGGCACGCTTTGAGAGAGTGGAGACGGACCTCCAGGGCCGGCGCAAGCTGCTCGGCGACGCTCTGGAATCGGTGCGGCAACGGCTGGCCGGGCTTTCCGGCACCGCGGCGCGGCAGCTCCAACGTGAGGACGTGCCGCAGAACCCCGACCGCGACTGGTTCGACGCCGCCCGGGACGAACTCGGCGCCCTGCACCGGGCCGCCGCCGTGACGGCAGACCGATCTGCGGCTGCACTCGCCGCCGCGACGGCTCACCACCAGGCGCAGGGCGACCTGCGCAAACGACAGGATCGCCGGGACGGTGCCCTGTCGTCCCTCACTCTGCTGCATGAACGCGAGCCCGGGGTGGCCTCAGAGCGGGGCGCCGTGCAATCCGCGAACCGGGCGGCAAAGGTCTGGCCTCAGCTCCTGGCCCTGCAGGCCGCCGATGACGCCCGTGACCTCGCCCTGGCCGCGGAGCGGGCCGCACGTCAGGCCTGGCAACCGTTCCAGGACGACCCGGACACGGCCGGGGATTCCCCGGCTCCGGGCGGCGCGCCCATCCCGGCCGATCGGGTCGCCGCCTCCACGCGGAAGAGCCTCGGCACCACGATCGAAGTCCTTCTCGGTCAACTGGGCTCGCTGGACGACGTCGTCCTCGCTGAACAACGACTGCCGGGGCTCGACGGTGACCTCGCCGACCTGGCGGCTCGGCTCGGCCGCCACACGGCGGCCGTCTATGCGACGCAGGAGCAACTCGACCTGCTGCCCGACCGGCTCGACGGGATCGACCGGGAACTGGCCGCTGCGGTTCGGACGGCAGCACGCGAACCGGAGGCCCGTGCACTCGTGCAGGCTGCGCTCGCCGCCCAGACCGCGGCGGAAGAGGTGCGAGCCCTTGACGCCGATCTCGCGGCTGCCCTGGTGGCCGACGCCGCCACCGCCCGGGAGAACACCGAGGCCGCGGTGCACTATCAGGACCTCGGTGATCGGCGACTGGCCGGTCATGCCGCGGAGTTGGCCCTGCAGCTCGTCGACGGGGCGCCCTGCGTCGTCTGCGGCTCGAGCGTGCATCCCGTCCCCGCCGTCGGCGACGGCGAACCGGTCACCGAGCGCGACCTCGAGGCCGCTCGTGCGCGGATGGCGCTGGCCCAGGCCGGGCTCGACCGCAGCCACGCCCGAATCGGTTCGGTCACCACTGCTCTCGCGCTGGCCGGAATCCGTGCCGGCGAAGGGAGCGCCCACGAACTGGCCGCCGTCATCATCACGGCTGAGGCGGCGCTGGCCGAAGCCGAGGCCGCGGCCGAACGCGCCGAGAGCCTGGGCCGCGACAAGAGCCGGCTGCGGGCCGACCTCGAGGAGGCGGGGCGGTCACTGGCGGACCTGCGACTCGCCCGTGACGAGGCGGCCACGACCCTGGCCGAGCGCCGCAGCCAGCGCCTGGCCATCGACGAGCGGGTCGAAGCCCATCGCGGCGACTTCGCATCCGTCACGCACCGGGCACTGGCCCTGCGCGCCCGACTCGACGCCGCGCGCACCCTGGACGAGGCCCTGGCCCGCAGCCTCGAACGGGACAACGCACGGAAGTCAGCTCTCAACGTCGTACACGCGCAGCTGGCGCAGGAAGGTTTCACCGACCAGGCGGCCGCGGTCACCGCTCGCCTGGACGAGGCCGCCATTGCGACGTTGGAGGCGGCGATCCGGCGCCACGACGACGAGCTGGCGGCGTCGCGCGCCGTGCTCGCCGAGCCGGAGATCGTCGGCCTCCCCGACGGCCGGACCGATCTGGAACCGTCCCGCATCGCCCTCGCGGCCGCCGCCGACGCCCGAGACGAGGCCGTGGCCGCCCGCGGGTCGCTGGACGAGCGGGTGGCCGTCATGGCCGGGCTGGTCGCGGACGCCGCGGCGCACTTCGACGCCGGGGCCGAGCTCCTCGCCACCCACACGCGGGTCCGCGAGCTGGCTGCCGCGGTGCACGGGGATGAACCGAACACCAAACGGATGCGCCTGGAGACCTACGTCCTCGCCGCGCAGCTCGAGGAGATCATCGCGGCGGCCAACAACCGGTTGCGCACCATGACCGGCGGCCGTTACTGCCTCGAGCACGATGATTCGCTGCAGTACCGGGGCAACCAGTCCGGCCTCGGGCTGATGATCCGCGACGCGCACACCGGGCGAGCCCGGCCCACCCACTCGCTCTCCGGGGGTGAGACCTTCCTCGCCTCGCTCGCGCTGGCCCTGGGTCTGGCCGAGGTGGTGTCGAACCAGGCCGGCGGCATCGCCCTGGACACCCTTTTCGTCGACGAAGGGTTCGGTTCCCTCGACAGCGCCACGCTGGAGACGGCCATGAGCACCCTGGACGGGCTCCGCGCCGGTGGCCGTACCATCGGCCTGATCAGCCACGTCGACTCGATGAAGGAGCAGATCCCGGCCAAGCTGGTCATCACCGTCACCGATCAGGGTTACAGCGAGATCGACGACGGTCTCGTGCCGGTGTAGTCAGTGTCAAGCGTGAGCCGGGGCCGGGGTCAGAACGCGGGCGCGGGCGTGTCGGCGTAGGCCTGCTGGTCGGGGCAGGCCGCGAGCACGCGCGCCATCGCGTCATGTTCGGCCGGGGCCACCCACAGGCCATAGGCGGCCTTGACCGAAATCTGCCGGGCGACGTATTCGCAGCGAAAGGACGAGGCTGCGGGCAGCCAGGTGGCGGCGTCGCCGTCACTCTTCTGTGAGTTGGAGGCGCCATCGGACGCGAGCAGGTTCACGGGATCGTTGGCCAGCGCGATCCGCTGGTCCTGCGTGAGCTGCTGGGCACCGGTCTGCCAGGCGTTCGACAGCGCCACCAGGTGGTCGATCTGCACGAGTGTCGAGGTCGTTTCGCCGCGCACGAAGGCCACGGTCCGACCGGTGTACGGCGCCAGGAGCTGGCCGCTCATGACCTTGCAGGGCCCGGACGTCACGATCACCGTGAGATCCCGCGCGAGGATGTCGTTGCGGGTGTCGCAGCCGTTTCGATCGACGTCCCGCCAGGCGGACCCGAACTCCCCGGTGCGGTCGTAGCCCGTCTTCGCGGCCTTTCCCTTCACCGGCAGGGTGGCGAGCAACGCCGAGGCGGAGCCGGCGGGGGAGGCCGCCGCCGAGGCCCCGGGTGAAGCCGCAGTGGCCTCGGGAGTGGCCACGGCCGAGGCGGCGGGCGACGCCGAGCTCGCGGCCGGGGCGCCCGGGTTCCCGGTGTTCCCGGCTGCGATCGCCAGCGCGAGAATCAGCAGGGGCAGGGCCACGAGCACGGTCAGGCCCGGCCGCAGCCGCGAACGCCGTCGGGCCCGGCCGACGTGGTGCAGCGAGTTTCGCACGGTTCCCCCAGGGTCGGCTTTCGACCCTACCGGTAGCGATAATGACCGGATGACCACGCGCCTCACCCAGCACAGGATGAAGCGCGGGCACTCGACTACTCGGTGTCGGCGCTCGTCTTGCCGATGCTTGCCTTCCCGGCGGTCGTCTTTCGAGAAGTCGTCTTTCGAGAAGTCGTCTTTCGAGAAGTCGTCTTTCGAGCAGTCGTCTTCCCGGCGGTCGCTTTCCCGGCCGTTTTGTTCCCGGCCGACGTGCCCTTGGCGCGCGCGCGCTCCGTGGTGGTGCCGTCGAAGCTTTCCTCGGCGGACTCGGCGTCTTCCCTGGTCGCGTGCACGGTGCCGTCGGCATGCTGAGGCGGCCCGTACACAGTGACCAGCCGGAGCTTCTTGCCCCCGGTGTTCAACACGTTGTGCCGCGCCCCGGCGGGAACCACCATGCCCATGCTCCGACGGATTTCGGTGGTGATGCCGTCAATCCAGATCTCTCCCCGGCCTTTCTCGACGAGGAAGAACTGGTCCCGGTCATCGTGCACCTCCTCGCCGATGTCTTCGCCGGGCTTGAGTGACATCACCACCAGCTGCAGCCCGCTGCCGGTGTAGAGAACGCGGCGAAAATCCGAATTCTGACCGGCAAGATCCTTGATGTCCTGAACGAAACCCTTCATGGGCGACCTCCCTGTTTGAACGCACCATAGTCGCCGAGCCGGGGCCTTTCAACGTCGTTTGATGCCGTTGCTTGATCCGACAGGTGAAGCATGCTTCACTAATTGCAGGAGGGGAGTAATCCTCAGCGTGTGGTCGTCACTACGGTTTCGTGATCGAAACCCGGCCGCACGGGCCACCGCGGCCGGACCAGACCTCCAGTTGGCGCACCTGACTGGAAGGCATCACTCTCCCCATGGACGTTTCTCTCTCCGCCTGGCTGGGCGTCTTCGGCATCATCCTAGCGATGCTCGCCATCGACCTGTTCGCCCATCGCAAGGCGCACGTGATCCGGGTGCGGGAAGCCGCAGCCTGGTCCGTCGTCTGGGTGCTGATCGGTATCGGCTTCGGGCTGGTGGTCTGGATCACCGCCGGAGCCGAATTCGGTCAGCAATACTTCGCCGGCTACCTGATCGAGAAATCCCTCGCGGTGGACAACGTCTTCGTCTGGGCGATCATCTTCGCGGCCTTCGCGGTGCCGCGGGAATACCGGCACCGAGTGCTGTTCCTCGGCGTGGTGGGCGCCCTCGTGCTACGCGGCGGCTTCATCGCCGCCGGCGCCGTGCTGATCGAGAACTTCTCCTGGATCCTGTATGTCTTCGCCGCGTTCCTGATCTACACCGGCTACCGCATGATCAAGACGCGCGCCGAACAAGCACATCCGGAGAAGTCGCCGGTGCTGCGTCTCTTCCGCCGTTTCATCCCGATGACCAACGCCTTCCATGGCCAGCGCTTCCTCGTGCGCAAGAACGGCATCCTGCTCGCGACGCCGCTGCTGGCCGTCCTCGTGCTCGTCGAGGTGACGGATGTCGTGTTCGCCGTGGACTCCATCCCCGCCATCTTCGCGGTCACCAACGAACCGTTCATCGTCTTCACAGCCAACGCGTTCGCGATCCTCGGGCTCCGCGCCATGTACTTCCTGCTCGCGGACCTCATGCACCGCTTCGTCTACCTGAAGATCGGCCTCGCCCTGGTGCTGGTCTGGGTGGGTGTCAAGATGCTGCTGCTCGACGTCTTCTACATCCCCACGACGGTATCGCTGGCCGTGATCGTGGCGATCCTCCTGGTGTCGATCCTGCTGAGTCTGCGGGCCACGCGGGGACAGGGCCGCCGCAGCGTCGAGGCGGTTCCGGCCGGGGCATTCCGGCTGGCCACTCCGGACGAACTGGCCGAACTCGAGCCGGTCTGGTGGATCCGACCGAGAAGAACCGAAAGTGAGACGAGACGATGACACAGATCCCGGCCCGGTCTCCGTCCCCTGCCCCGTCACTGTCCCCGGCGGACCGCCGGCCTCCCCCCGACACACGGTGGACGTTCCTGACTCACCACGCGCACCTGCTCCTCGCCATCGCGGCGAACCCCGATGCCCGGGTGCAGGAGCTCGCGGACACGGTGGGGGTGTCGTCCCGGGCGGCACTGAGCATCCTGGCCGACCTGGTCGAGGCCGGGTACATCCGGCGTGAACGGGTCGGGCGGCGCAACCACTACAGCATCGAGCGGAACCGGCCGTTCCGGCATCCATCGACCGCGGCGCACAGCGTGGACGAGATGATCGCGGTGTTCGGCACGTTCGCGCCCGCCGAACGGACTCAGTTGAGCCGATCAGGCCGTGGTGTCGGCCCGGAACGCAGGGGAACGGAACCGGCTCTCGGCGATCGCGGCCGCGGCGAGAGCGGTGATGAAGGCCGCGATGCCGAGCACGTAGAGCGCCACCGCGAGGTAGCCGCCCGGCTGGCCTGGGTCGAGGAAGGGGTAGGTGTAGAAGCCGGTCAGGTTGCCCCGCACCACGGCGTAGGCCACCCAGGCCAGCGGATAGATCAGGGCCAGACCGAGGCGCTTCCAGGCCAGGGCGGGGCGCCCCGGGGAGAGTATCCAGTCCAGCGCGATGAAGATCGGCGCCCAGACGTGCAGCACCTCGTTGGGCCAGGCGATCCCGGTGAACCCGTCGGAGACGACGTTGCGCAACAGAGCGTTGTACACGGCGCCGGTGACCACCGCGTAGGTGAGCACCGACATCCGTACTCCGGTCAGGAGCTGGGGATCCAGCCTTCGGCGCAGGGCGAGGGAACCGCCCACGAGGAGCACGACGACGTTCATCAGGCTGGACTGGATGGTAAAATAGCCGAAGTACTCGGTGGCCACGAAGGCATCGTTCCAGAGCTGGTCCGTGACCTGCGTGGCAATGCTCGCGAGAAGCAGCAGGCCCATGCCGATCCGCAGCAGACCGGCGAGGCGCCGGAAGGGGGCGGGCGATGTTGAGTCGGAGACCACCGGAGAAATCGCTGTTGACATCACTGAAGAAGAATAATGCCGCCGAGATGGGGAAAAAATTCTCACCGGGGATACGACAGGAAGGTCACCATTGCTGGAAGTAACCGCGCTCCGCTGGGCGCTCACCATCGCAGTCATTCTGGTTCTGCTCGCGCTGGACCTGGGCCTGGCCATCGCTCGGCCGCACGTTGTCAGGTTTCGGGAGGCCGCACTCTCGTCCGTGCTGTACATCGCGGTCGCGATCCTGTTCGGCCTCGTTTTCGCGGCGCAGGTGGGCTGGGGCTTCGGCGCTGAATACTTCGCCGGTTACATCGTTGAGAAGAGCCTGTCCATCGACAACCTCTTCGTATTCGTGATCATCATGTCGACCTTCGCCGTCCCGGAAAAATACCAGCAGAAGGTTCTTATCTTCGGGATCGTGCTGGCACTCATTTTGCGGGCGATCTTCATCGCCTTGGGCGCCGCACTGCTCTCGCTGTTCTCATTCATGTTCCTGATCTTCGGTCTGGTATTGATCTTCACGGCCGTACAGCTGTACCGGCACCGCAATGTCGACCCCGACGTGCAGGACAACGTGCTGGTCCGGGTGGCCCGCCGGGGCCTGACCGTCACCGACGACTATGACGGCGGAAGGATGTTCTCGCGAAGCGCTGGCCGCCGAGCGGTGACACCGCTGTTCATCGTGCTGATAGCCATTGGCAGCACCGACCTGTTGTTCGCACTCGACTCGATCCCGGCGATCTTCGGAATCACCGACGAGGCCTACATCGTCTTCACGGCCAACGCCTTCGCACTGCTCGGGCTCCGGGCGCTGTTCTTCCTCGTCAAGGGGCTCCTCGACCGGCTGGTCTACCTGTCGACGGGCCTGTCCCTCATCCTGGCCTTCATCGGTGTGAAACTCGTTCTGCACTGGGGACACGGCCTGGACGCCCGCGTGCCGGAGATCAGCACGAACCTCAGCCTGATCGTCATCGGTGTGGTCTTGACCGTGACCACGGTTGCGAGCCTGATCAAGACGCGGCAGGATCCCACGGCGCGGGCTCATGCCGGCTCACTCCGGGCAGCGGATCAGACCGTCGCGGAACCAGCGAATAAGCACGACCCCGAGCACCAGAGCTAGCGGGCGGATTTCAGACGCCGGCCGGTGGTCTAGAACGGGAACAACAGCCGGTGCAGGAACTGGCGGGTGCGTTCCTCTTTCGGCTCGCGAAGAACCTGCTTCGGATCGCCGTGCTCGACAACGGTGCCGCCGTCGACGAACGCCACCTCGGTGGCTACCTCGCGGGCGAATTCGAGCTCGTGAGTGACGATCACCATGCTCCAGCCCTCCACCGCCAGCTCCTTGATCAGGTGCAGCACGTCGCCGACGAGTTCGGGGTCCAGCGACGAGGTGGGCTCGTCGAAGAGCAGCAGCTGCGGTCGCAGCGCGAGCGCGCGTACGATCCCGACGCGCTGTTGCTGGCCGCCGGAGAGTTCGAACGGGTAGCTGTCCGTCTTGTCGCCGAGGCCCACGCGCTCGAGCAGGGCGATTGCCTCGGCCGTCACCTCGGCCTTCGGCCGCCGCTGCACCACGACGGGCCCCTCGAGCACGTTTTCCAGCACGGTCTTGTGCGGGAACAGGTTGTAGTGCTGGAAGACCATGGCCGAGCGGTCCCGCAACGCCGTGAGCTGCTTCTTCGTCGGGGGCGGGTCGAACGAGACGGACACCTCGCCACCCACATCGATCGTGCCGCCGTCGGCCAGCTCGAGGCCGTTCAGGCAGCGCAGGATGGTCGTTTTCCCCGAACCGGACGGGCCGATCAGGGCGAGCACCTGGCCGCGCCCGACCGTGAGGTCGATCGATTCGAGCACCCGGTTCGTGCCGAAGTTCTTCCGCAGGCCGCGCACCCGCAGCAGGGCGTCGGGAACGGGCTGGTCAGTGGGCGACATAGCGGTCCAATCGCTTCTCGAGGATGCTCTGCACCGACGACAGGGCCAGGCAGATCACCCAGTACACCAGTGCCGCTTCCAGGTACAACAGCATGAACTCCTGGCTGAACGCGGCCACCTCCTGGGCCTGGCGGAACAGCTCCGTGACCAGGATCAGGGAGGCCAGGGAGGTGTCCTTGACCAGGCTGATGAAGGTGTTCGACAGGGGAGGGACGGACACCCGGGCGGCCTGGGGCAGGATGATCCGGGTCAGCGCGCGCCGGTGCGACATCCCGATCATGTATGCGGCCTCCCACTGTCCTTTCGGAACCGAGAGGATCGCCGCGCGGATCACTTCGGCCGCATACCCGCCCACGTTCAGCGAGAACGCGACCACCGCGCTCGGCCACGGGTCGATCAGGATGCCCAGCGACGGCAGGCCGTAGAAGATCACGAACAGCTGCACCAGCAGGGGCGTTCCGCGAATGATGGAGATGTAGACGCGGGCGATGCCGGACACCCAGCGGCGCCGGGATAGGCGCATCAGGGCCAGCCCGAGGGCCAGCGAGAGCCCGATCGCGAAGGATGCCAGGGCCAGCGGGATGGTTCCCGTGACGGCTCCCTGCGCGATCGGTCCCAGGGAGGTCAAAAAAAGGTCCCAGGCGGACTGGGTCGCGGTCTCGTTCATCGGTACGCCTCGTCAGCCGAGGCGGTTACTTGGAGACGTCGGTCCCGAAGTACTTCTCGGAGATCTTCGCCAGGGTCCCGTCCGCGGTCAGCTCGGCCAGGGCCTTGTCCGCGGCGGTCTTAAGCGCCGTGCTGCCCTTGATGAAGGCCAATGCGGACTCGGACTTCTCGTCGGTGTTCGCGGCCACCTTGAGACCGGCGGCACCGGTCTGCTTCTTGTAGTCCAGGTAGGTCAGGTTGTCGTTCACGGTCGCGTCGACGCGGCCCTGCTCGACCAGTGCCACCGACTGGGCCCAGCCTTCGACGGCCTGCACGTTGGCGCCGCTCTCGGTGGCCAGGGTGTTCCAGTTGCTGGTCAGCGACTGCGCCGAGGTCTTGCCCGACAGGGTCTTGAAGGAGGTGATGGACGTGTTGTCGCTCTTGACCACGATCACGCCCGTCGAGTACGTGTACGGCGTGGAGAACTCGTACTTGGCGGTGCGCTCTTGGGTGATCGAGACCTGGTTGGCGATCACGTCGAACCTGCCGGCCTCGAGGCCGGCGAAGATGCCGTCCCACTGGGTTTCCTCGAACTTGGCCTTGACGCCGAGCTTGCCGGCGACGGCTTCGACCACCTCGACGTCGAATCCGGTCAGCTTGCCCGACCCGTTCTCGTGGAACGTGAACGGGCGGTAGGTTCCCTCGGTGCCGACGGTGAGCGTGCCGGACTTCTGCACGGCGGAGAGGGACGTGTCCGCCCCGGCGGTCTTGTCGGAGTCAGTGTCCCCGCCGGTGGAGCAGCCGGCCAGCGAAACGGCGATCGCTGTGAAAAGGACTGCCGACATGATCTTGAGCTTCATTAGTTTCTGGCCTAACCGAGGTTTCGTCGTTCCGTTGCTGATCAGCAACGTCCGAAGACTAACAAGGTGTGCGCACCGGTCACTATTCCCATCCGACATGTCCCGTCACACAGGAGGGGACGCCGGGTCAATGGCCTTGCCCGCGATTTTGCGTGGTAATAGGCTGCGCGAGCCGTACTCAACCCGAAGGAGTCCGCCATGAAGCTCACCCCTGCCCAGCACGATCGTTCCGCCGGCGTGCTCCTCGGCCTGGCTTGCGGAGACGCGCTCGGTGCCGGCTACGAATTCGCAGGCCCCCTGCCCGACTCCACGCCCGTCAGTATGCGTGGGGGCGGCGGGTTCCACTGGGCGCCCGGCGAATGGACCGACTACACCGCCATGGCCGTGCCCCTGGCGCTCGCCGCGGCAGACGGCGGAGACCTGCGGGATGAGGCCGTACTCGACGGCGTGGCCGTCCAGTGGGTGGGCTGGGCGAAATCCGCCCCCTACGGTGGAATCCAGCTGGGGGCGGTGCTCTCGCGCAGCGAACCGACGGCAGCGGGGGTGCGCCGGATGGCCCGGGAACAGCACGAACGAAACGGGCGCAGCGCCGGCGCCGGCTCGCTCCCTCGCAGCGCGGCGGTCGCCCTGGCCTACCTCGACGACCCGGGGGCGCTGGCCGATGCTGCCCGGCTGGTCAGTGAGTTGACGCACTGCGAGACGGATACCGGGGACGCCTGCGTGCTGTGGGGACTCGCCATCCGTCATGCGGTGATGGAGGGGGAGCTGGACCTGCGGGTCGGTCTTCCGCTGCTGCCGGCCGGTCGGCGCGCCGCCTGGGCGGCGCGGTTCGCCTACGCCGAAGAAAAGCGGCCGGCAGACTTCTCGAACAACGGCTGGGTGGTGCAGACGCTGCAGGGCGCCTGGTCGGCGATCACCCACACCCAGGGCACGGATGCCGGCCAGGTGCGCCGCGCCATCGAGGCCGCTGCGCGGGGCGGGGGCGAGACGGATGCCGTGGCGGCCACCGTCGGTGCGCTCGTGGCCGCGCGCTGGGGACTGGCGGAGGTGCCCACGTCCTGGCGTCGCCTGGTGCAGGGCTGGCCGGGGTTGCGCGGCGTTGATCTCGTGCGCCTGTCCATGCAGGCGGCACACCGGGGCGAGGCCGCGGACGCCGACGAGGTCGGTGAGCGGCGGGGCGTCAAGCTGCGGGCGCTGCGCTGACCCGGGGCGCCGGCATCAGGACGTGAGGGCGAGAGCGAACGGCAGCACCGCCGCGACGCCCTGCCGCCGCAGCAGGCGCCCGGCGACGGTCAGCGTCCAGCGGCTCCCGGCGATGTCGTCGACCAGCAGGATCGGCCGCCCGGCGAACGGGGCCAGCGCCTGGGCGAGATCGGGCCCCACACTGAAGCGGTCCCACACATTGGAGAGCCGGTAGGCGCTGTTGCCGCCCGGGGCGCCGGTCGGCCCTGTGCCCACGAGGTCGAGGGAACCGAGCCAGGGCAGCCGCCCGGCATCGGAGAGGGCGCGGGCCACCGAGTCGACGAGCACCGGATGCCGCCGGGACGGCAGGCTCACCACCGCCGCCGGCCGCTCCTCCCAGCCCCACTCGGCCAGCACGCGGATGCAGGCGGCGATCATGGCCTTGCTCGCCGGGGCATCCGTGGCCTGAGCGGCGAAGAGGTCGCGCAGGGGCCCGCCCCAGCCCAGGTCGGTCAGCCGGGCGAGGGCGCGCCCGGCCAGCAGACGCTCGTCGACCGGGATGTTGCCCCGCACGTTCACGCCCAGGCTGGCGACCCCGGTCGGCCACTGGGCGCGCGGCTCGAGGGCCACGCCGACCCGGTCGAGGGACTGGGCGGCGGCTGATGCCATGTCGGGCCGCACCTCGGCCGGGAACCAGGCCGCGGTGCAGTTGTCGCAGCGCCCGCAGGCGACGGCGGTGTCGTCGTCGAGGGCGCGCTGCAGGAACTCCATCCGGCAGCCGGTGGTGGTCTCGTATTCGATCATGGACTGCTGCTCGGCGACGCGGGCGGCGGCGATGCGCTCGTAGCGCTCCTGGTCGTAGAACCAGGGCTCGCCCGTGGCGACCCAGCCGCCCGTGACCCGGCGCACGGCGCCGTCCACGTCGAGCACCTTGAGCAGGAGTTCGAGCGGGCTCCTCTTCAGGTCGACGCGGGCTTCCAGCGCCGGGGTGGAGAGCGGGGCGCCGCCGTGCGCGGTCAACGCGGCGATCACGGCCTCCGCCTTGTTCTTGCTGGGCATCGAGGAGGTCGCGAAGTACTGCCAGATGTCCTGGTCTTCGACCCCGGGCAGCAGCAGCACATCGGCGTTCTCGGTGGCGCGGCCGGCGCGGCCGACCTGCTGGTAGTAGGCGACCGGGGAGGAGGGTGCGCCGAGGTGGAGGACGAAGCCGAGGTCCGGTTTGTCGAAGCCCATGCCGAGGGCGCTGGTGGCGACGAGGGCCTTCACCTCGTTGCGCTTGAGCATGCCCTCGGACTCCTCGCGTTCGGCCGTGTCCGTCTGGCCGGTGTAGGCGCGCACCGGGTGGCCGGCCTCCCGCAGCAGCCGGGCCGTGTCTTCGGCCGCCGACACGGTGAGGGTGTAGACGATGCCGCTGCCGGGCAGCTCGTCGATGTGGCTGAGCAGCCAGGCCAGGCGGGTGCGGGAGTCGGGCAGGCGCAGCACGCCCAGGCGCAGGGAGGCGCGGGCGAGCGGCCCGCGGATGGTGACCACCGCGGCGGAGGTGTCGGCTCCGGCGGAGGTGTCGGTGGCGGATCCGGTCGCCGCGCTGTCCAGCTGCGCCGCGACATCCGTCACCACCCGGCTGTTCGCGGTGGCCGTCGTCGCCAGGACCGGCACCCCGTCGGGCATCTGGGCGATCAGGTCGCGCAGGCGCCGGTAGTCGGGCCGGAAATCGTGGCCCCAGTCGGAGATGCAGTGGGCCTCGTCCACGACGAGCAGGCCGACCCGCTCCAGCAGCGCGGGGAGCTGCTCGTCACGGAACTTCGGGTTGTTCAGGCGCTCCGGAGAGACGAGGAGCACGTCGACCTCGTCGTTCTGCAGCTGCTGCCGTACCTCGGCCCACTCGTGCGGGTTGGACGAGTTGATCGAGACCGCGCGCACGCCGGCCCGGGCGGCCGCGGCCACCTGGTCGCGCATCAGGGCGAGCAGCGGCGACACCAGGATCGTCGGCCCGGCGCCCTGCCGGCGCAGCAGCAGCGTGGCGACGAAGTACACCGCCGACTTGCCCCACCCGGTGCGCTGCACGACCAGGGCGCGCCGGCGCTGGTCGACGAGGGTCTCGATCGCCTCGAACTGCCCCTCGTGGAAGTCGGCGTCATCGCGCCCGACCAGGGTGCGCAGGATCTCGAGGGCGTCGGTGCGGGTGTCGGTCATCGGTCCAGCTTCGCAGGTGCGGGTGACAGGATGCCGGGTGACCTCTGGGTCACGGCCGGTCACCGGGCGCCGGGCCGCACTCGCGGCGCAGGTTGTGGCAGCGGGCGCAGGTTAGACCCTGCGCCGGCGGGCACAGGGTCCGCCGCGACGCTGCGGGCGGGCGCGGGCGCGGGCGCGGGCAGGGGCGGGAGGTCGGGCGCGGGCGAGTGTGGGCAGGCGCGGGCTGCGGGCGGGCC
>NZ_SOGM01000070.1:0-24008 GCF_004403545.1 Cryobacterium sp. TmT2-59
CCCGCCCGCCCGCTGGCCCCGCCCGCCCGCTGGCCCTGCCCGCACGCTGGCCCCGCTCGCCCGCACAGCCGCGGAACCTGTGCCTGCCGCACGCCGGCGAACCAATTCGACGGAGATTTTCCGGATGCTGGACCGAAAACCTGTGTTTTGGGCTTTTTAGAGCAGAATCTCCGTCGAATTCGTTCGGGCGCCGGGGAGACAGGCGGAGGCTGCCCCGGCAGCGGACCCGCCGTGGCCGTCAGCCGGCCCGGTGGCTGCCGAAGGTGCGCCGGTAAGCCGTCGGCGTGGTCTGCAGCACCTTGAGGAAGTGGTGGCGCATCACGGCCGCCGCACCGAACCCCGTGGACGCCGCGATCTCCGCCAGGCTCAACCCGGTTTCCTCGAGCAGTTGCTGGGCGCGGAGCAGCCGCTGCCGGTTCAGCCACGCCGTGGGCGTCGTGCCGAGATCCGCCCGGAACCGCCGCGCGAAGGTGCGCGGCGACATCAGCGACCGCCGGGCGAGATGGTCGACCGTGAACTCCTGGTCGAGGTTTCGCAGCATCCAGTCGGTCACAGCCGCGAAGGAGTCGCTGCGGAACTCGGCCACCGGCTCCTGGATGAACTGCGACTGCCCGCCGTCGCGTTGCGGCGGCACCACCATCCGCCGGGCGATCACGTTCGCCGCCGAGGCGCCGAGTTCCTTCCGCACGATGTGCAGGGCGGCGTCGATGCCGGCCGCGGTCCCGGCGCCCGTCACCACCCGGCGGTCTTCGACGAACAGAACATCCGGGTCGACCTCGGTGAGAGGGCAGGCGCGCGCCAGCGCATCCGTGTACATCCAGTGAGTCGTGCTGCGGCGACCATTCAGGATGCCCGCGGCGGCCAACACGAACGCCCCGCTGCACACACTGAGCACCCAGGCGCCACGGGCCTCGGCCTCGCGGACTACCCGCAGGATCTCGGGGTGGATCGCCTCGCCCGCTTCGTAGGCGGGGATCGCGATCAGGTCGGCGTCCCCGGCGGCGGACAGGTCCTCGGTGACGATGATGTCGAAGCCCAGCTTCGTGCGGATGGGACCCGGCTCCGCCGCCGTGACGTGGAAGTCGAACGACGGCCCGCCGTGCTCGCTTCGGTCCATGCCGAAGACCTCACAGATCAGGCCGAACTCGAACGGCCCGAGGCCCGGCAGGGTGACGCAGACCACCTTGTGAAGCATGCGAAGCCCTCTCTGTCTGGCCGATCCAAGGCCGCAGCCCGCAGCCACACCCGCAGCCACACCCGCCGGCAAGGCCGGCGCCCGCAGCCACTGCCCCTTTTGGCAGGAATGTGTCGATTTCTGGCAATCGTGCCACTCGCAGCAGAAAGTCGCAATACCTAGAGTTTCTGCCATGACCATCATCATTCTGCTGGTACTCGGCGCCCTCATGCTGTGGGCCGTGCTGGCGACTCTGCACAGCCTGGGCGCCGACGGCTACGGCCGCAAGGAGCTGGCCGGGCGCAACATCCACCCGGAGGATCTGCCGCGCTCGCGCTAGGGTTAAGGCGCGGCAATGCGCGATTGCCGCCCGATCCTGTGAGGTTCAGATGGCGTGGCTTGTCACCGGCGGCGCCGGCTATATCGGCTCCCACATTGTGCGGGCTTTCCTGAAAGAGGGCATCGAGGTCGTCGTCATCGATGACCTCTCCAGCGGGCACGTCGAGTTCGTGCCGGCCTCGGTCCCGTTCGTGCAGGGCACCCTCCTCGACCGGGATCTGCTGATGCGCACCTTCGCCGAACACTCCGTGACCGGAGTCGTGCACGTCGCGGGCTTCAAGTACGCCGGAGTCTCCGTGCAGCGCCCGCTGCACACCTACGAACAGAACGTCACGGCCATGGCCGTCCTACTCTCGGCGATGCAGGAATCCGACGTCCCGCGGATGGTATTCTCCTCCAGCGCGGCCGTCTACGGCACCCCGCACGCCGACCTGGTCACCGAGGACACCCCGAAGAGCCCCGAGTCGCCCTACGGCGAGTCCAAGCTGATCGGCGAGTGGCTGCTGCGCGACCAGGCCGTCGCGGCGGGTCTGCGCTACACGGCGCTGCGCTACTTCAACGTGGTCGGCTCCGGCGCGCTCGAACTGCGCGACACCAGCCCGCACAACTTGTTCCCCCTGGTCTTCGACGCCCTGATGGACGGCCGCACCCCGAGCATCAACGGCGACGACTATGCCACCCCCGACGGCACCTGCGTGCGGGACTACATCCACGTGGCCGACCTGGCCGTCTCGCATGTGGCCGCGGCCCGGCGCCTGGACGCGGGGGAGCCCGTGCTGCCCGTCTACAACCTCGGCAGCGGCGACGGCGTCTCGGTCGGCCAGATCATGACCACCGTGGCCGCGGTGACCGGGATCGACTTCGCCCCGGTGATCGGGCCGCGCCGGCAGGGCGACCCCGATCGCATCGTCGCCTCCGGCGCATTGGCGGCACGCGACCTGCAGTGGATGATGCGGCACACCCTCGAGGACATGGTGCAGAGCGCCTGGCGGTCCCGGCAGGCCGCATCCGCCCCGCAATCCTGATCGATTTTCGCTCTTGGGCGAGTCGAAACCCTCCAGCAAATATTGAGGGTTTACTATCTGCGACTTGACGGCAGGGAATTACACGGCTGTAATTAGGGCTTAGCGTAATTTTGGGCACATTTTGCAGTGGGGTGGGAGACGATATGGCGCTATCAGATTCTCGTTCCGGGGTACCCGAGGATTGGTTCATCGATCCTGTCCGTTTGGGTGTTCCCGGGGTTCGCACGGAAAACAGCGACGGCGATCCGCTGTCGTGGCAGTCGGATTCGCTCTGCGCGCAGACCGACCCGGAGGCCTTCTTCCCGGAAAAGGGCGGGTCGACGCGCGATGCGAAGAAGATCTGTTCCTCGTGCGAGGTGAGAACCCAGTGCCTGCAGTACGCGCTCGCCAACGACGAGCGATTCGGCATCTGGGGCGGCCTGTCCGAGCGCGAGCGCCGCAAGTTGCGCAAGCGCGCGAGCTGACCCGAGACCGCATCCGGGGCGACGGATTTCGGGCTCGCCTTCGCAATTGAGCCTCACCGGGCCCGATCCGACCTAGGCTGGGGTCGATATGCATGCGAGAGTCACGGCCATCCTTGTCGCCCGGAACGGCGCGAAACACCTCGAGAGAACACTCGAGGCGCTGAGTCGCCAGACGCGCCAACCGGACGTGGTGATCACGGTCGACTGCGGGTCCTCCGACAAGACGGCCGACCTGCTGGCCGCCTTCGGGCCGACCCACATCATCTCCGCGGGCGCGGACCTCACCTTCGGGCAGGCCATTGCGACGGCCGCGCGGATCCTTCCGCCGCCGACGTCCGACGGCGAGATGCTCTGGCTGCTCGCCCAGGACAGCGCCCCGGAGCCCGGTGCGCTGGCCGCGCTGCTCGGGGAACTGGAGATCGCACCATCCGTCGCCGTCGCCGGACCGAAGGTCATGGACTGGCACGCCGGCGACTACATCCACAACTTCGGTCAATCGATGACCCCCGGCGGCTCCACCGTGACACTGGTAGAGAGCGAGCTCGACCAGGGCCAGCACGACGGCATGGGCGACGTGCTCGCGGTCAGCGCCGGCGGCATGCTGGTGCGCCACACCGTCTGGGATCAGCTGGGCGGCTTCGACCCCGCCCTGCCCTCCGCGGACGACGCCCTCGATTTCTGCGTGCGCGTTCGCATGGCCGGCTACCGGGTCTCCGGCGTCGCGTCGGCCCGGATCGCCACGGCCGGAGACGGCGTCGCCGGCACGAGCGGGTCCTCCCGTGGGCGTGCCCGCCGCAAGCGGCTGCGCGCGATGCGGGCCGCCCAGCTCCACCGCCGCCTCGTCTACGCCCCGGCGTGGACGATCCCGGTCCACTGGCTGGCACTGGTTCCCCTGGCGCTGCTCCGGTCGATCGGGCAGCTGCTGCGCAAGGAACCCGGGGCGATCCTGGGCGAGTTCTCGGCTGCGTTCGCGGCGGCCTTCAGCGGGATCCGCGTCAGCGCGGCGCGCCGCCGGTTCGCCGCCACCCGCAAGCTGGGCTGGGGATCGATCGCGTCCCTGCGCGTCTCCTCGGCCGAAGTGCGCCGTCGCCACGCGCTCAAGCGCGAAGCCAGTGTGACCGGCGTGCGCGGAGACCGTCCGGACATCCGATTCCTCTCCGGCGGCGGCGCCTGGACCGTGCTCGCGGCCGCGATCGCCGGGGTGGTGCTCCTGGCGCCGCTCCTGGGCGCCCGCACCCTCACCGGCGGCGGGCTGCTGCCCCTGTCGGACTCCCTGGCCGAGCTCTGGGGCAGCGTCGGCTACGGCTGGCGGGACATCGGGCTGGGTTTCGTCGGTGCCGCCGACCCGTTCGCCGCGGTTCTGGCCGTGCTGGGCTCGCTCACTTTCTGGGCACCTTCCTTCTCCCTGGTGCTCCTCTACTTCCTCGCCCTGCCCCTGGCCGCGCTCGGCGCCTGGCTCGCTGCGAGCCGCCTCACCGAGCGCGCGTCCCTGCGCGCCGTCGCCGCCGTGCTCTGGATTCTCGCGCCCACCTTCCTCAGCGCCATCGCCGCCGGCCGCCCGGCCGCGATCCTGGTGCACCTGCTTCTGCCGTGGCTGTTCTTCGCGGGCTTCGCGGCGGCCCGCTCCTGGTCGGCCGCCGGCTCGGCCGCCCTCCTGTTCGCGGCGATCGTGGCCTGCGCGCCGTCGCTGACACCGGCGCTCCTGGCCGCCTGGCTGATCACCGTGCTGGTCAGCGGCCGCAGCGTGATGCGCTTCATCGGCATCCCGTTGCCGGCGTTGGCCCTCGCGGCACCGCTGATCCTGGACCAGGGACTTCGTGGCACCTGGCTGGCCCTGCTGGCCGACCCGGGCGTGCCCGTGCCGGGCCCGAGCGTTCCCGGCTGGCAGTTGCTCCTCGGCTTCCCGTCCGGTGAACTCGGTGGCTGGGCTCCGCTGCTCGAAATGCTCGGCCTGCCCGGCGTGCACGCCTCCGTCCTGGTGCCCGTCCTGCTGATCCCGCTCGCCGTCCTCGGCGGCCTCTCCCTCTTCCTGCACGGCGCGCGCGGCGCCGCCTTCTCCCTCCTGGCCGCGCTGCTCGGGCTGGCCACGGCGGTCGCCGCCGGCAGCCTCCAGCTGTCCTCGATCGGCGCCCAGACCCCGAGCATCTGGCCCGGAGCCGGCCTCAGCCTTTACTGGCTGGGACTGGTCGGCGCCGTCGTCTTCGCGCTCCGCGGACTGCGCCGGTTCGCCGTCGCGCCGGCCGTCACCGCGGTCGTCGCCCTGATCATCGTGGTGGCGCCGCTGGTCGCGGCCCTGCCGCTCGGCACCAGCGTCGTGCGCGAGGGCATCGACCGCACCCAGCCCGCATTCGTCAGCGCCGAGGCCCAGACGGATGCCCGCGTCGGCACCCTGCAGATCGTGCCGCAGCCCGATGGCGGCATCCTGGCGACCATCGTCCGAGGTCCCGGCACGACCCTCAACGCCCAGTCCACCCTCAGCAGCACCGATCGAACGCTCAGCGGCAAGGAAAGGGAACTCGCCGACCTGGCCGGAAACCTCGCCTCACGCAGCGGCCTGGACACCGCGGCGGGCCTGGCGGACTTCGGCATCCGTTTCGTGCTGCTCCGCCCGGCCGCCGTCACGCCCGCCGGTCCCGGTTCCGAGGCCCCGGTCACCCCGGCCGCGGCCGAGACCGCCGGCCGCACGATGACTGCGCTCGACGGCAACGCGGCGCTGTCGCCGGTGGGGGACACCGCATTCGGCCGGCTCTGGCGGGACGAGACCGTCGTCGGCGCCGGTCCGAACGGCACGATCCCGTCTCACCCCGGCGGCCCGCTCGGCGTCATCTCCCTGCTCGTGGCCGCCGTGGTCATCGGCGCCACCGTGCTGCTGTCCATCCCCACGGGCGCCGGCCCGGAGGCCGTGCGGCAGGCCAGCCGGGACGCGATCCGCGAAACGGCGAGGGCCAGGGCCAAGCAGAAGGCCAAGGAGAAGAAGCGCACCGCCCGAACCCCGGGGAGGCGGAAATCCACTCCCCGCACGGCCGGGACGGTGACTCCGACCGCTCCGACGGATGCCGCGGCATCCGGGTCCGCCGCGCCCGACGCCGGCGACGCAGTCAACACCGCCGACACAGTCAACACCGCCGACACAGTCAACACCGCCGACACCGTCAACACCGCCGACACAACGGGCCACCCCGGCACCACCGAGACGGCGACCCTCCAGGAGGAGGAGCACATTGCTCAGTAAACGCGGAATCGCCCTGTTCGGTGCGCGCGCGCTCGTGGGCGCCGTCGGCCTTGTCATCGTCGTCGCGGGCGTCGGTGCGGCGGCCGTCGTGCCCTGGCCGACCCTCGAAAAGGCCCCGCCCTCCGTTCTCGTGTCGCCGACGCCGAGCGAGCAGCAGCGGGTGTGCCCCGGCCCGCTCCTCACGCTCGCGGAGGACTCGACCCAGGCCCAGGCCGCCAGCTCCGTCGGCAGCGCCGAGGCCGTCTATGCCACCCGGTCGGTCGCGTCCGGCGCGGGCTGGACCGACCCGGAGGTTTCGCCTCTCACCGCCCCCGACAACGCGAAGGGCGACATCGACGGCGCGCCCCTGCTCCTGCGCGTCCCGGTCGAGGCGGGCGTGGACGCGGCGCCGCTGGTGTCCGGCAGCCAGTCCGAGACCGTGGCGAGCGAGACGCTCGGCGGCCTCGCCATCGCCGCGTGCTCCGAGGCGGCCAGCGACAGCTGGCTGGTCGGCGGCTCCACCGACATCGGCCGCACCAGCCTCGTGCTGCTGAGCAACCCCACCACGGTCACGGCCACGGTGGACCTGACCGTGTTCGGCGAGACCGGCCAGGTGGATGCCCCCGGCTCGACCGGCATCCTCGTTCAGGCCGGCTCGCAGCGGATCGTCTCCCTGGCCGGACTGGCCCCGAACCTCCGGTCACCGGTGGTGCACGTGCAGTCGCGGGGCGGGCAGGTCACGGCCAACCTCCAGCAGAGCATCGTGCGCGGCATCGCACCGGGAGGCGTCGACGTGTTCGGCGCCTCGTCCGGCCCCGGACGCACCCAGACCATCGCCGGCCTGCTGATCACCGCCGAGGCTCCCGAGGCCGCGCCCACCGAGGCCGGCGGCCTCGCCGACGGCGTCCCGTCGGTGCGCGTCCTCGTCCCGGGCGATCTGCCGGCCACGGTCGAGGTCGGGGTCACGAGCGCCGACGGTTCGGCGCCCGGAACCTCGGTTCAGATCGAGGTGCAGCCCGGCCTCACCACCGAGGTGCCGTTGACCGGGCTAGCCCCCGGCATGTACTCGGCCGCCCTGGTGTCCGACCAGCCGATCGTGGCCGCCGCCCAGAGCTCGTCCGCCGGTGCCGCGGGCCGCGACTTCGCGTGGTTCACGGCCTCCGACACCCTCGACGAGGAGTTCCTGGTCTCCGTCGCCTCCGGTCCGGTCCCGACTCTCGTGCTCGTGAACACCGGCGGCTCTGCCGCCACCTACACGGTCAGCCCCCGCTCGGGCGAGCCGGCAACGGTCGACGTCGCGGAGGGTCGCACGGCGACCCTGCCTCTCACCGCCGGCGGGAGTTACGTGGTCTCCGGCGGCTCCTCGACGGTGGCGTCGGTGACCTACGCGGGGGACGGCCTGATGGCATCCTTCCCGCTGAGTCAGGCCGGACCCCTGGCCGCACCGATCCGCGTCTATTCGCACTAGCCACTATCCGGCGGCCCCTGCCCGGCACCGGCAAACCGAACCGACGTGTTCGTGAACCCCTGGAGACATCCGTGACCGAGTCGTCCACCCCTTCCCGCCCACCTTCCGTCGACGAGGTGCGCGTCGCAGTCATCGGCGGATCGGGCCTCTACCGGCTCTTCGACGCCGGCACGGTGGTGTCCGTCGATATCGACACGCCCTACGGCCCCACCTCGTCGTCGATCACCATCGGCGAGCGAGCCGGGCGTCGCGTCGCGTTCCTGCCGCGTCACGGCGGCGACCACAGCGTGGCGCCGCACCTGATCAACTACCGGGCCAACATCTGGGCGCTGGCCTCGCTGGGCGTCACGGCCATCATCTCCTCCTCGGCGGTCGGCGGCGTCAGCCCCGAGTACCCGCCGGGGCTGCTGGTCGTGACCGACCAGTTCATCGACCGCACCACCGGGCGCGCCGACACGTTCTACGACCGGGGCACGGTCGCGCACCTGGCCGCGGCCGACCCGTTCGACCCCGAACTGCGGCGCTTCGCCATCGCCGCGCTCACGGCCCAGGACGAGGACTTCGCGCCCACCGGCACCGTCGTCGTGATCCAGGGACCCCGGTTCTCGACCCGGGCGGAGTCGCTGTGGTTCCGCGCCGCGGGCGCCCACACCGTCAACATGACGCAGTACCCGGAGGTCGTGCTGGCCGCCGAGCTCAATATCGGCATGGTGAACCTCTCGTTCGTCACCGACGCCGACGCCGGGCTGGCCCCCGCCGCCGATGAGCCGGGCGCGGCCGACCCCGATGCCGTGTCCGCTGGCCTGGTCTTCACGCGTCTCCGGGCCGCCCAGCCGCGCATCCTGGCCGCGATCGACGGAATCCTGCGCGCCCTGCCGCAAGAATTCGCGCCGCGGGAACTGATCGCCCCGGAGCACGTGCGCGCCGTGCTCGATCGCCGGCCCGGTTCGGCCGCCGACCTCCCGGCCAGCACCGACGCGTCCGTCCCCGTCGTCCCTGACGCCGTCGTCCCCGTCGTCCCCGTCTCCGCCGTCCCGGTCTCCGCCGTCCCGGTCTCCGCCGTCCCGGCCGGAGTCGCCGAATGACCGGGCGACTGCTCGTCACGGGCGGCGCCGGCTTCATCGGCGGCGCGATCGTGCAGGCCGCCCTCGACCGGGGCTGGCAGGTGCGGGTGCTCGATTCCCTCCGCAGCGATGTGCACGGGGGCCTCCCGGTGCTGCCCGCCCAGGTCGACGTGATCGTCGGCGACGTGACCGACGCATCCGTCGTCGCCCTCGCCCTGCGCGACACGGATGTCGTCTGTCACCAGGCCGCCAAGGTCGGCCTCGGTGTGGACTTCGCCGACGCCCCGGACTACGTGCACAGCAACGAGGTCGGCACGGCCGTTCTGCTCGCGGGGATGACCTCGGCCGGGATCGACCGGCTCGTCCTGGCCTCCTCGATGGTGGTCTATGGCGAGGGCAGCTACCGGGGCGCCGGGGGCTTCACCCGCCCCGGGCCGCGCCGTGAGGCCGACCTGCTCCGGGGCGTGTTCGACCCGGTCGACCAGGCCACGGGCGAACGGCTCGAACCGGTGCTCGTCTCCGAGGAGGACCCGCTCGACCCGCGCAACGTCTACGCGAGCACCAAGCTGGGACAGGAATATCTGGCGTCGGCGTGGGCCCGCTCCACCGGCGGCCGGGCCGTGGCCCTCCGCTACCACAACGTCTACGGACCGGGGATGCCGCAGAACACCCCCTACGCGGGCGTGGCGTCGCTGTTCCGCTCGGCCCTGGAACGCGGCGAGGCCCCGCGCGTGTTCGAGGACGGCGGCCAGCGCCGCGACTTCGTGCACGTGGCCGACGTCGCGTCCGCTAACCTCGCCGCTCTCGACTGGACCGAATGCGCGGAGCCGTCCACGTTCCGTCCGTTCAACGTCGGCAGCGGCGTCGTGCACACGATCGGCGAGATGGCGGCGGCCCTCAGCCGGGCCACCGAGGGCCTCGCTCCCGTCGTCACCGGGCAATTCCGGCTCGGCGACGTGCGGCACATCACGGCGTCCTCCGAACGGCTCCGCCGCGAACTCGACTGGGCGCCGTCCGTCTCGTTCGAGGACGGCATGCGCGCGTTCGCGACCGCGCCGCTGCGCGCCGCCGTCACCCGGTAGCCCCCCGGCCCCCGCCCCGGGCCGAACCAATTCGACGGAGATATTGCTGTAAAACGGCTCTTATGGCGTATCCGGGGCGGATCCGGGCAGAATCTCCGTCGAATTCGTCAGGGACGGACACCGGCCAGCAGCCCCGGACACCCGCCGCCGTCGCCCACCCGCCGCGAAGCGACGGGCAACCGGGCTCAGTGCGCCGCCCGGCCAGCCGCCGCGACCGGATGCTGCGGCAACAGCACCTCGAACCGGCATCCATTCGCCACGTTGTGCACCCGAACCTCGCCCCGGTGGGCCTGCACGATCCCCTGAACGATGGCCAGGCCGAGGCCCGCGCCGCCGGAGCCGAGGGGCTCGGCCGCCGGGGTGCGCGGACCGCTGGCCCGCCAGCCGGCCTCGAACACCCGGCCCAGGTCCTGCTCCGGGATGCCGCCCGCGGCATCCGTCACCGAGATCAGCGCGCGGTCGGCGGTGCTCTCCGTGACCGAGACCACGATCGGGCTGCCAGGCGGGGAATGCTGGATGGCGTTCATCACCAGGTTTCCGACCACCCGGGACAATTCGCGCGGGTCGGCGAGGATGGTCAGCCCCATCTCGCCGGCGAAGCGCAGATCCAGGGACTTGGCCTGCGCGATCGGCCACAGGCCGGCGACCGTGTCGCTGATCAGGTCGTAGAGCGACACCGGTTCCAGGCGGAGGCGCAGGGTTCCGGAGTGGATCTTGGAGAGTTCGAACAGGTCGTCGACCATGCCGGTGAGCCGGTCCACCTGCCCGCGCATCTGCGTGTAGTACCGCTCCGGGTCCTCGGCCATCCCGTCTTCGAGAGCCTCGGCCATGGCACGGATGCCCGCGAGCGGCGTCCGCAGATCGTGCGAGATCCAGGCGATCAGTTCCCGCCGTGACTCCTCCACCCGGTTCTCGCGGGCCCGGGATTCGGCCAGGCGTTCCCCGGTCGCGGCCAGCTCCCCGGCCAGCGCCGTGAACTCGGTGTTGCTCTGCCGGTCGGTAGAGGCGATGCGTTCCCCGCGTCCGATACTCGCCGCGGCCGAGCGGAGGGTGCGGCTGTCCCGGGCCAGCTGGCGTCCGAGTACCGCGGCCATCATCAGCGACACGAGCCCGGCGACTCCGGCCACGGAGTAGAACACGGTGAGGTCGTGCCGGGACACGTACATCTGGGAGGCGACCACCGCCATCCCGCCGACCACCGACACCACCGTGGCCAGGGCGACAACCATGAGCTGCAGCACGAGCGAGGACCGGGCCAGCAGCCGCAGGGAGAGCAGGCCGCCCGCGCCCACGACGACCGCGCAGGCCAGCGCGAACAGGGAGACGGCCAGGAGCACGTCCGGTGTCATCAGGACCGTCCCGTCAGGGCCAGGGGAACCGGGTCGAACCGGTAGCCGACCCCCCAGACCGTGTTCAGCAGCCGCGGCGCGGCCGGGTCGGCCTCGATCTTCTCGCGCAGCCGGCGCACGTGAACGGTGACCGTGGACAGGTCGCCGAACTCCCAGCCCCAGACCGAGCGGAGCAGGTCCTCGCGGCTGAGCACCTGGTGCGGGCGCCCGATCAGGTAGGCCAGCAGGTCGAATTCCCGGGAGGTCAGCACCAGCGGCTCGCCGCGCAACCGCACCTCGTGGGCGAGGGCGTCGAGGCTGAAGTCGCCCACCACGACCAGGCCGGCCGGCACGATCGCGGAGACGCTGCGCCGCAGAACCGACTGCACCCGCAGCACGAGCTCGCGGGGGGAGAACGGCTTGGTCAGGTAGTCGTCGGCGCCGGCCTCCAGGCCGTCGATGCGGTCCTCCTCCTGGTTGAGGGCGGTGAGCATGATCACCGGGATCTCCCAGTCCGAACGGATGCGGCGGCACACCTCGATGCCGTCGACGAGCGGCAGCATCCGGTCGAGCACGACCAGATCGGGCCGCAGTCGCTCGGCGGTCTCCAGTGCGGCCAGCCCGTCCGCCGCCTCCTCGACCAGGTACCCGGCCGCTCGCAGGTAGCGGCAGACGATCTCGGAGACCGTCGGGTCGTCGTCGACGACGAGGATGCGGCGTGGGGTCGGTGCGATCGAGCGCGAATCGCCGGGGGGCAGGGAGGAAGGCACGACTTCAGGATAGGGCGGGCGGCGCCGGGCGTGCCGGGCCGGTGCCTTCGGTGCCGTTTGTTCCTCACTCCGTAATCTCTTCGGGCGTTTCGGCCGAGGCCGCCGCCCTAGTGTCGATGCATGACTGTGATCCACACGGACCTCGTGTTGCCGTGCCTGAACGAAGCCGCCGCCCTGCCCTGGGTGCTCTCGCGCCTGCCGGAGGGATACCGGGCCATCGTCGTCGACAACGGGTCGACCGACGGTTCGGCCGAGATCGCCGCGGCGGCCGGCGCGCAGGTGGTGCACGAAACCCGCCGCGGCTTCGGGGCGGCCGCGCACGCGGGCCTGCTCGCCGCCACCGCGCCGATGATCGCGTTCTGCGACGCCGACGCCTCGATGGACCCCGCCGAACTGCCCCTGGTGGTGGACCCGGTGCGAGCCGGCACCGCCGACCTGGTGCTCGGGCGGCGCCGGCCGGTGACCGCGAAATCGTGGCCGCTGCACGCGCGCCTCGCCAATTCCAGTCTGTCCTGGCGTCTGCGCCGAATAACAGGGGTGAACATCCATGACCTGGGCCCGATGCGGGCCGCGCGCCGCGAATCCGTGCTGAACCTCGACCTCCGGGACCGCCGCAGCGGCTACCCGCTGGAGATGTTCCTGAAGGCGGCGGAGGCCAACTGGCGCATCCTTGAAGTCGACACCACCTATTCCCCGCGGGTCGGCCGCAGCAAGGTGACCGGCACCGTGCGCGGCACCCTGACCGCGATCAACGACATGTCGGCCCTCCTCCGGGAGACGCGCCGATGACGACCATCGTCGTGATCGCCAAGGAATGCCTGCCGGGCCGCGTGAAGACCCGCCTGCACCCGCCGCTCAGTCTCGAGCAGGCCGCCGTGCTGGCCGCGGCCAGCCTCGACGACACCCTCGCGGCGCTCGCCACCCTGCCCGCGACCCGGCGCATCCTGGCCTTCGACGGTGTGATCCCGCCGGCCGCGGCGGCCGGGTATGAGATCTTGCCGCAGTCGCAGGGAACCCTCGACGTGCGGCTCGCCGCCGTGTTCGATGCCTGCGAGGGGCCCACCGTCCTGGTCGGCATGGACACCCCGCAGCTCACCTCTTCCCTGCTCGAACCCGTCTTCACCGACTGGACCGACGACGTGGACGCCTGGTTCGGCTTCGCCAACGACG
Organism: Cryobacterium sp. TmT2-59; assembly: GCF_004403545.1. Classification (NCBI taxonomy): domain Bacteria; kingdom Bacillati; phylum Actinomycetota; class Actinomycetes; order Micrococcales; family Microbacteriaceae; genus Cryobacterium; species Cryobacterium sp. TmT2-59. The sequence goes on from NZ_SOGM01000070.1 coordinate 13,096, forward strand.
GCGGCTTCTGGACCCTCGCCCTGAACGACCCGAGCGGCGACCTGATCCGCGGCGTGCCGATGTCCCGGGGCGACACCGGCGCGCTCCAGCTGACACGGCTGACGGATGCCGGGCTCCGCGTCAGCCTGCTGCCGACACTCACCGACGTGGACACCATCGACGACGCCCGCTCGGTTGCGGAGATCGCGCCGACCGGCCGGTTCGCCGCAGCCCTGAACGCCATGATGGCCGCCAGCACGAAGGACGGCCTCCGATGACGCTCCTGGCCGCACGACTCGACGAGGAGTGGGCGGCCCCGCCGTCCACCTTCGGGGCCGGCGGAGCCGAGCCCTATGCCGCCGCGCTGCGCAACAATGACAACGTGCTCTACCTGCGCCGGGCCCGCCCGGGCAGCGCGTCCGAGGCTTCGCCAATCGACGCCGGACGGTGGAGCGCCGACGCCGACGACACCGACCAGCGCCTGCTCGACGGAGTCACCGGCCCGGTTCTCGACATCGGCTGCGGTCCGGGCCGGATGGTGCGGGCCGCCATGGGGCGCGGCCTGCCCGCCCTCGGCATCGACGTCTCGGCGACGGCGGTGCGGATGGCCGCAGACGCCGGCCTCACCGTGCTGCAGGGCAGCGTCTTCGACCCCATGCCGCGGGAGGGCGCCTGGGCCGCGGCCCTGCTCGTGGACGGCAATATCGGAATCGGCGGCGACGCATCCGCTCTGCTCACGCGGTGCGCCGAGTTGCTCGCGCCGGGCGGCGCGCTGCTGGTCGAGCTGAGCCACGACGCGGCCAGGGACGAGAGCTACCTCGGCATGATCGAGGATTCCGCGGGCGGCCGGAGTGCCGTGTTCCCCTGGGCGGAGATCGGCATCCACGCCCTCCGGGACCGCGCCGGGGCGGCCGGCCTTGTCGTCGCTCAGGACTGGCGGCTGGACGGCCGCTGGTTCGCCCGCCTGCTGCGCGCGTAGAGCAGGCCGGCCCACACCGTCGTGACCAGGGCGAGGGCCGCCCAGAACAGGGCCAGGTTTCGGCCGTAGTCGAGCGGAAGAATGCTCGGGTTGTTCGGGCTGAGGCCCTGGGCGACGATCGCGGGCACCACGATCAGCGTCATGATCGAACCGACCACGATGGCGCCCTGCACGAGAACCAGGATCGTTCCCGTGGCCCGGTGTCCCGCGCGGCGCAGCAGCAGGCCGAGGAAGAAGACGACGGGCGCCAGGACGGCGTCGTGCAGCACGATCGCCGCGCCGATCCAGAGCGCGACCCCGGGCAGGCGGGTGATCCGCACGGTGTCGAACAGCACGTAGAGGCCGAAGACCAGGCCCGCCGTGCCGATCAGGATCAGCACGGTGCGGGCCACGCGCATCCGCTTGATTTCGGTGTTCATGCGGTGATCGCCTCGATCCGGCTCAGCCATTTGGTTTGCAGCACCCCGGGCCGGCCCGGGGCGATCATCCGCGCCGGGTAGCCGTGCTGCAGGTCGAGCGTCTCGCCGTTCAGCTCGAGCGCCACCAGGGTCAGCGGGTCCCGCACGTATTCCGGTCCCATCTGGGTGCGGCGGAAGCTGCCGCGTTGTTCGAGGCTGGTCAGGCGAAAGGATGCGTCCGGGTCGGCGTCGACCAGGTCGGCCAGGTCCCGCAGGCGCACGCCGCGCCACACCGCCAGCTGGCTCCAGCCTTCGACGCAGGCGATCGGCAGTTCCACCTCGGTCTGCGGCATGGCCTCGAGCTCGGCCCGGCTGAAGCTGCGTTCCACCCCGCCGGCAGCGAGGGTGAGCGCCCAGCCGGCGGCGGTGGCCGACGCGGTCACCCCGGCCTTCTGGGCGGTGCGGTTCACCGGGACGCCCTGCTGGCCGACGCCCTTCTTGCGCGGCCCGAACACGTTCAGCGCGTCCAGCGGCGCGAACGTCTGGCCCGCGGTCAGCCCCACGACGGCGGCGCCGGCGATTCCCACGGCGGTCAGGAAGCCCCGGCGGCTCACGGAGGTCGGGGCCGCGGGCGTGGCGTCGATCCAGGCCAGCAGGCGCCCCGTCACCCCGGACGGCCGGCGGCTGCCCCAGAGCCGGACGGCCTCGAGTCGGGCCGCCTCGGCGTCGGCCGCGCCGGGCGCCTCCGTGGCGCCTGCCGCATCCGTCGCCTCGCGCTCTGCCTCGTGCCGGGCGCTCCAGAACCGGGTGATGATCGGCAGCTTGATGCCGATGTGCAGCACCAGCAGCCCCACCAGCACCCAGCCGAGGGCGTAGTGCACCTCACGGAACGGGAAGGGCCATGGGTACCACTGGTAGGTGTTGAGCAGGCCGATCGTGATCTGCACCAGGGAGGCGCCCACGAACAGGGCGATCGACGCTCGCTCGAGCAGGTGCAGGAACGATTTCACCGGCGGGGACGCGAACAGCTCGGGGAAGACGATGTAGAGCTTGGCGAGCAGCAGCGGGAAGCAGGCGATGCCGGCCACGATGTGGGTGCCCTGGCTGAACTGGTAGAGCAGCGCGGGTCGGGTCGGGAACCTCATCCACGGGAGTGGTTCCTGCAGGAAGTGGCTGTACACGCCGGTGCCGAAACAGACGATGAAGGCGACGCCGAGCAGCCGGCCGATCACGACCGCCATCCGTGGATTGCGCGACGGGGTCGCCAGCGCGCGCTGTGCCTCGTACATCATTCGCCTCATGGTTCCATTGCATCATCCGCGGCGCCCGGAGAGGCGGCGCAATCCTTACGGTCCGGTGACGCGCAGCCGGCCGGTGGGATGCCTGCGCCCGACTCCGGCAGGATTGCAGGGTGCGCATCATTGTCATCTCCGTGATCCTGGCCGCCAGCGCGGCCCTGACCGGCTTCAGCGTGCTCGCGTACGACCTGTTCACGCCCGGTCGCGACACGGTTCCTCTCGTGATCTGCACCGCCGGGCTGTGGCTGCTGTTCGCGCTCGCCGTGCTGCTCCTGCGCGGGGTGCGGGGCCGGGCCGTGGTCGTGCTAATCCTGGCCGGCTCGGCCGTGATCGGGGCCGCGGCCATGATCGGCCCGCCCAATACGAGCACCGACTCGGCGCGCTACGCCTGGGACGGCGTAGTCGCCACCGCGGGCGTCTCACCGTATGCCTACACGCCGGCCGACGACCGGCTCGACCCGTTGCGCCCCGGCTGGCTGTTCCCGGCGGCGGAAACGACCGACGCCGGCACGCCCGTGTGCGTGGGCGAACGCATCCAGACCGCGCACAAGACGCCGTCCGGCGACATCCTCTGCTCGGCGCTGAACCGCACCGGCGTGCCCACGATCTACCCGCCGGCCGCCGAGATCTACTTCGCCGGCGTGCGTGCGCTCACCGGCCCGGACGCCCAGTACTGGCCGTTGCAACTGACGGGGCTGCTGCTCAGCGTCGGCACGACCGGGATGCTGCTGGCCGGGATGCGCCGCCGCGGCATCGACCAGCGTCACGCCGCGCTCTGGGCCTGGTGCCCGCTCGTGGCCACGGAGGCGATCACGAACTCCCACGTGGACATGCTCGGGGTGGTCTTCACACTCGCCGCGGCGTTCCTGGTGTCCACCCGGCGCTACTGGGGCGGCGGGATCGCCCTCGGCGCGGCGATCGCGACCAAGCTGATCCCCGTGCTCGCGGCGCCCGCCATGCTCCGGCGCCAGGGCTGGAAGGTCACCGTGGCCGCCATGCTCACCTTCCTGCTGCTCTACGTGCCGTACGTGCTCACCACCGGCATCGGCGTGCTCGGCTACCTGCCCGGCTACCTCTCCGAGGAAGGCTACGAAGACGGAACCCGCTTCGCCCTGATCTCTCTGGTGGCCCCCGGCGGCTCCGCCATCATCGTCGCGGGCGCGGTGCTGGCCGTGATCGCGGTGTTGGTGATCTGGAAAACCGATCCGGACCGGCCCTGGCTGGGTCAGCTGGTCATGATCGGCAGCGCGCTGCTGATCCTGTCTCCGCGGTACTCCTGGTACGCCCTGCTCCTCGTGCCGTTCATCGCCCTCAGCGGTCGCTGGGAGTGGTTCGCCGTTCCGCTGGCCCTCACGCTGCGGCTGCTGGTGCCGTCGCTGCCGGTGACGCGGGTCGCCCTCGCGGCGGCCGTCGTGCTGATCGTGGCCATAACGATGTACCGGGCCGGTCCCGTGGTGTTCCAACGCCGGATCCGCCCGGTCACTCGTCCGCCCCGACCCGTTGCTTGAGCCGGTCCACACCTCCCGCGAGCCGGTCAGTGGTTCGTGGCGCAGGTTGTGGCAGCCGGCGCACGGTAGAACCTGCGCCCGCTCCCACAAGGTGCGCCGCGACGCGGTGAGTGAGTGCGGATTCAGCGCCACCGACTCCCATCAGGCACACAAAGAAGGGGCCCGCAGCGCAGATGCGCGGCGGGCCCGTCCGGATGATGCCGGTGTGTGCCGGCGGCTACTTGGTCGCGACCGTGATCTTCGCGATCCCGACCAGGAGCTGGTCGGCGACGGCATCCGTCTTGAACGTGTCGTTCAGCAGGCCGGCCGCCTCAGCGGAGATGTGCACGGTGGTGCCCTCGAGGATGGCGTTGTCGCCGTCCATCTGGAGCGGCTTGAGGGTGCCGCCGTAGAGGTTGAACAGCAACACCTGGGTGGCGGCCGAAGCACCGTTGACGCTCACGTCACCGAACAGCTTGCTGGTGCCGGGGTCGATCGTGAAGTTGGTGAGCTCGACCACCGTGTCGCCGCCGGTCAGCGAGAAGCCGGAACCCTCGTGCTCGATCGAGCCCTGAACGAACGGGCGGTAGCTTTCTTCGGGGTCGTAGTAGTCCACGTTCCCACCGGTGATCGGGAAGTGCAGGCTGCCGTCGGTCAACGTCGCGGTTCCCACGGTGCCGGGGGTGAGGCCCAGGCTGGTCAGGGCTGCCGCGAAGTCGGCGTCGAGGAGGACGGCCGTGTCGACACCGGTCAGGGCGGGGATGGAGGCGAGGGCCTTCGGCGCGGCCTCGGCGGAAGAGGACGACTCCGTCGACGACTTCGGGGTCTTGGCGTCGGCGCTGCTCGAGCAGGCGGCGAGCCCGGCGATGAGAAGACCGGCAGTGGCGAGGCCGAGAGTGGCCTTGGTGAATGAACGCATGATGTGATCCTTCGTGTCTGGGTGGGTGTCGCTGTCTTGGTGTTGACATTGGTTCGGCCCCACCCATGAAACGGTTTGGTTCAATCTGAAATTCATTCGAGGCGGCCCCGATCCGGCCGGGCGCACAGAAAACGCGGCCGAGGACAACCTCGGCCGCGTGCGGACTTGCGCGTGCTGATGCGCGGCGGGGCCGCGTCTAGAAGTGGCGGAACCGGTCGGGCGCCAGGTCCCACGGATCCTTGCCGAGCAGCTCGGCGATTGCGCGGAACACGCAGCTCTCGATCACCATCCGCCGGTGCAGGTCGTCGTTGCGGTGCAGGCGGCTGAGGCGCTGGATCGGCAACCGGTAGAGAACGATGCGGCGTTCCTGGGGGAACACGGCCCAGCGCTCGACGCCGACCCCCGGAATCACCGTCGCGGGTCCGGCTGCGACCTCGAACCGGGCATCGGCCAGTTCGTCCGGCCAGACCGAACGCAGGTAGTCGACGGTCGAGGCGACGGTCATGTCGAAGGTGTCGATCCGGGTCTGCAGCGGCGGCAGGTACGGGCCGGTGGCAGAGCTGCGGATGCCGCGGCCGTGCCGGTCGCGGCCGCGGCCGCGCTGCACGGGTGCCGGCGTCTGCGCGGCCGAACGACGAGGACGGGACATATAGTCATCCTAGTTCCGCTGGATGAACGGGTAGCCTGAGGGCAATGTCATTCCGGCCCTGTTCCCGTGTCGCCTGCCCGGACGAGTCCGCCGCGACCCTCACCTTCGATTACGCCGACTCCATGGCCGTTCTCGGCCCGCTGTCCCTCCGCCGTGAACCGCACAGTTTCGACCTGTGCGTCCGTCACGCCCGGCTCACCTCCGCCCCGCAGGGCTGGCAGATGATCCGGCTCAGCCGAGCAACGGATGACGCTGCCGCGCTAGGTTGTGCGGAATGACCACTCACAGGATCGACGATGCCCGCGCCCGCCTCGATGCCGTCGCCCGGCCAGACGGCCTGCGCGACGAGACGGGGGAGCTGCTGGCGGCGGACCTGGTCGCAGCCGTCGCCGCCGCGTTCGTCGATGAGATGGACGCCGGCGAGGCGGGCGCCGGTGAGGTCCTGCTCGGTCACGACCGGGCCGGCCTTCCGGCCGAACTAGCCGCGGCCGTGGTCCGTGGCGTTCAGGCCCGCGGCGCCACGATCGTCGATCTCGGAGCCTGCCCGACCGACCTGGCCCGCTTCGCTTCGGGCCGTCTGGCCACCCCCGCCATCATGATCGCCGCCGGTCCCGGCCCGGACGGCGCGGTCGGCCTGGGCTTCCTCCGCGCGGGCGCCGAGGACCTCACAGTCCACACCGGGCTCGACGCCGTCCTGGACCGCGCGGCCCACTACCTGGCGGAGGGGCTGGCGCCGGTGGCTTCGCCCGCCAGCCTCCGCGAGGTGGATCTGCTCCCGGACTACGCGGCGACCCTGCTCGCCCTGGTCGACCTCGCCGGCATCCGCCCCCTCACGGTCGTGGTCGACGCCGGCCACGGGGCGGCCGCCGTCACGATCCCCGCGGTCTTCGGCACCGACTCCGGCCCGGGCTCCAGCCCGGCAGCCGGGACAACTCCGCTGCCGATCACCGTCATCCCGCTGTCCTTCGACGCCGGCGCCGACGCCGAGGGTCGGCCGCAGGAGATCGACCCGTTCGATCCGGGCAGCCTGGTCGACCTGCGGAACGCCGTGGTCGCCAACGCGGCCGACCTCGGCCTCGGTTTCGACTCCGACGCGGGACGCTGCGTCGTGATCGAAGAGAACGGTGTGCTGGTGGATCCCTCCGCGATCGGAGCGCTGCTGGCCCGCCGCGCAATCGCCCGGGAGCGCGCACGTCGTCCCGGTCCGGTGGCCGCGCCCGACACCGCGCCCGACATCCTGGTTGCGCACAGCCTCATCGTCTCCCTCCGCGTGCCGGAGACGATCGAGGCGGCCGGGGCGATTCCGGTGCGCACCGAGTCCGCTCCCGCACTGCTCCGGGCACGGATGCGCGACGACGGCGCCGTCTTCGGCTGCGGCCATGCGGCCGACTACTATTTCCGCGAATTCTGCGATTCCGGCAGTGGTCTGCTCGCGGCCCTGAACCTGCTGGCCGAACTCGGGGGCCAGGCGCATCCGTTGTCGGAGCTCGCGGTTGAATTCTCGCCGTACGCCCGGTCGGGCGAGATCAGCAGCCCGGTCGAGGACCTGCCGGACGCCTACGCCGGCATCGTCGAGGCCTACACGGGCGTGGCCGAATTCGACGAACTCGACGGCCTCACCGTCACCGGCATGACCAGCGCCGACGAGCCGTTCTGGTGGTTCAACGTGCGCCCGTCCCAGACCGAGCCGCTACTGCGCCTCACCGTCGAGGCGGCCACCCCAGCGGCGATGATCCGCGTGCGCGACGAGGTCCTGGCCCTCATCCGCGGCGAGTGATTCCCGGCCGGTGATTTCGCGGCTTGACCCCCGCTCAGGTTACGACTGCGTTTCGGGCTGCGCGTGTCGTTTGGGGGCTGCCGGCACCTGACATACGTTTGCCCGGGCGCATCCTCACGGATGCCCGCCCGTCCCCGCGCTGCGCGGGGAACGAATACAAGGATCTTGGAGTCACATGGACGTTTCGCCGAAGACTGACCGCACCACCACGAAAACGGCGGGCGGCGCGGGGGAGCTCAAGCACACCCTCAAGCCGCGCCACCTGTCGATGATCGCGATCGCGGGGGTGATCGGAGCGGGGCTGTTCGTGGGCTCCGGCGCCGCGATCCAGCAGGCGGGACCGGGCATCCTGGTGGCCTACGCCGCCGCCGGCTTCGTCGTGATCCTGGTGATGCGGATGCTCGGCGAGATGGCCGCAGCCCACCCCGAGACCGGATCCTTCTCCAGCTACGCCGACAAGGCCCTCGGTCGCTGGGCCGGGCTCAGCATCGGCTGGCTCTACGCCTGGTTCTGGATCATCGTGCTCGGCATCGAGGCCACGGCCGGAGCCGCGATCGTGCACCGGTGGGTCCCGGAAATCGACCAGTGGGTCTGGGCTCTGCTGCTGATGGTCCTGCTCACCCTCACCAACGTGGCCTCGGTCAAGATGTTCGGCGAATTCGAGTTCTGGTTCGCCTCGATCAAGGTGGCGGCCATCGCCGTCTTCCTCGTGCTCGGCGTCGTCGCCATCGTCGGCCTGATGCCCGGGGTGGAGGCGCCCGGACTGAGCAACCTCACCGGCCGCGGCGGGTTCTTCCCCAGCGGTAGCGGCGCCGTCCTCGGCGGAGTGCTCGTGGTCGTGTTCTCGTTCTTCGGAGCCGAAATCGCCACGATCGCCGCCGGCGAGTCCGAGAACCCCGTTGACGCCGTCAAGAAGGCCGTGAAGTCGACGGTCTGGCGCATCCTCGTCTTCTACATCGGCTCCATCGCGGTCGTCGTGACCCTCATCCCGTGGGACAGCGCCTCCGTCGCCAAGAGCCCCTACGTCGCCGTGATCGAGCTCTACGGAATCCCCGGGGCCGGAACGATCATGGACATCATCGTGCTGACCAGCGTTCTGTCCTGCCTCAACTCGGGCCTCTACACCGCCAGCCGCATGATCTTCTCGCTTTCCGCCCGCGGCGACGCGCCCAAGTCGTGGTCGCGCGTGTCCGTCAGCGGCGTGCCGCGCGGCGCGGTGCTGGCTTCGACCCTCGTCGGGTTCATCACGGTGGGCCTCAACTACCTCGCCCCCGATACCGTCTTCCTCTACCTGGTGAACACCTCCGGCGCCATCGCACTGCTGGTCTGGCTCGTCATCGCGGTCTCGCAGCTCGTCCTGCGCCGACGCATGGGGGCGGAGGCGGCCAGCCGCCTGTCCCTGAAGATGTGGGCATTCCCCTACCTCACCTGGTTCGCGATCGGCAGCATCGTCGCCCTCCTGGTGGGAATGGCGATTCTGGAACGCACCCGGATGGAACTCCTGATGAGCCTGGCCCTGGCGGCCGTCGTGGTCGGCATCGGCCTGTGGAAGTACCGCGCGGACAAGGGCAAGCCGCACACCGGCGCACCCGCCTCCAAGCTCCCCGCCGCCGACCCGGCCGGCGCTCCGGAGCGCGACGAGGTCGCCCAGCCGGTCTAGCCCCCGCCCACCCGTCCTGCACTCCCCGCCCGCCCGAACGAATTCGACGGAGATTCTGCCGAAATCAGCCTGTTTTGCTGGTTTTTGCCCTCCGGGGCGCAAAATCTCCGTCGAATTGGTCAGCGGCATTCCGCAGGCGGGTAATGGCATGATGGTGGCATGACTGCCGTGTCGCCTTCATCGTCCACAGTGTCCGCCTTCAAGATCGCTGACGTCTCGCTCGCCGAGGCCGGGCGGCACCAGCTGCGTCTCGCCGAGAACGAGATGCCGGGGCTGATGGCCCTGCGCGCCGAATTCGCGGAGTCGCAGCCCCTCGCCGGAGCCCGCATTGCGGGGTCGCTGCACATGACGGTGCAGACCGCCGTCCTGATCGAGACCCTCGTGGCCCTCGGCGCACAGGTGCGCTGGGCCAGCTGCAACATCTTCTCCACCCAGGACGACGCGGCCGCCGCCATCGCGGTGGGCCCAACCGGCACGCCGGAGTCGCCGGCCGGTGTGCCCGTGTTCGCGTGGAAGGGCGAATCGCTCGAGGAATACTGGTGGTGCACCGAGCAGATCTTCGACTGGAGCGCCGAAGCCGCCGCCGCGGGAGAGGCCTGGTCAGGGCCGAACCTGATCCTCGACGACGGTGGTGACGCCACAATGCTGGTGCACAAGGGCCGCGAGTTCGAACTGGCCGGCGTCGTGCCGGTTACGACGGATGCCGACAGCCACGAATACGGGGTCGTCCTCGCCGCCCTGCGCCGCTCCCTCGAGACCTCGTCCGACCGGTGGACCCGCATCGCCGAGGCCCTCACCGGGGTCACCGAAGAGACCACCACCGGAGTGCACCGGCTCTACGAACTCGCTGCCGCGGGTCAGCTCCTGTTCCCGGCGATCAACGTTAACGACTCGGTCACCAAGTCGAAGTTCGACAACAAGTACGGCATCCGTCACTCGCTGCCGGACGGGCTCAACCGCGCCACCGATGTGCTGATCGGCGGCAAGGTGGTCTTCGTGGCCGGCTATGGCGACGTGGGCAAGGGAGCCGCCGAGGCCCTCCGCGGCCAGGGCGCGCGGGTGATCGTGAGCGAAATTGACCCGATCAACGCCCTGCAGGCCGCGATGGACGGCTTCCAGGTGGCCCGGATCGAATCCGTCGCCCCGCAGATCGACATCTTCGTCAGCGGCACCGGCAACTTCAACGTCATCACGACCGAGCACATGCTCCGGATGAAGCACCTCGCGATCATCGCGAACGTCGGCCACTTCGACAATGAGATCGACATGGCCGCGCTGGAGTCCCTCGACGGTACGGTCCGGATCGAAATCAAGCCGCAGGTCAACGAATGGCGGCTGCCGAGCGGCCGCAGCGTGCTCGTGCTGTCCGAGGGGCGACTGATGAACCTGGGCAACGCCACCGGGCATCCGTCGTTCGTGATGAGCAATTCGTTCACCAACCAGGTCCTGGCCCAGATCGAGCTGCATTGCTACCGGGAGAAGTACCCGGTCGGCGTGTATGTCCTGCCGAAGCACCTCGACGAAAAGGTGGCTCGGCTGCACCTCGACGCCCTGGGCGTGGAGCTCACCGTTCTTACCCCGGAGCAGTCCGCGTATATCGGCGTTCCGATCGAGGGACCCTACAAGGTGGACCAGTACCGCTACTGATCAAGCCGCCGGCCGCGGGGCGTGACACGCCCGGGGTTGCACTGGTTTTGACGGGCCCGCCGGGGGACCGTAATGTATTCAAACGTACCCCACAGGTGCGGAAAGCCGCAGAGCTTCCCG
>NZ_SOGM01000039.1:0-24508 GCF_004403545.1 Cryobacterium sp. TmT2-59
AACGTCTGGCTCCGGCGGCCCGCGCGCGGGCCGCCGGCTCGTCGACGTCGCCCGGACCGCGCGCAGCCCGGGTCCCCGCGTCGAAGGCCGCCGCCCCGGGCGGTCGCGTGCGCAAGCTCGCGACCACCGGTTTCACGGTCGCTGCCATGGCATTCGTCGCGCTGATGGCCATCTCCACCTCCCTGCCCGCTGAGGCACTGCTGTCCTCCGCCGACGTGCAGGCCGCCGCTTACACGGCGAAGAGCTCCGGACAGAGCGAGCCGGCCCAGACCCTGACCATGGACGGCGGCACGGACACGATCTCGGTACAGCGCGACGGTTACAAGTCGCAGACCATCGCCGAGGTGGCCGCCGCCAGCGGCATCCGGATGGAATCGACCTTCACCAACAACCCGAACGGCACCGTCCAGTGGCCCTTCTCGGTTGGCGTGCACATCGGTGATCACTTCGGTGCCCGTGACTGCGCAGGGTGCTCGTCCAACCACCGAGGCCAGGACTTCAACCCCGGCATCGGCGCGCCCATCCAGTCGATCGCCGACGGCGTGGTCAGCTACGCCCAGGACGGCGAAGGCAGCCTCGGGGTGCACATGATCATCGACCACATGATCGACGGCAAACTCGTCTCCAGCGTCTACGCCCACATGATCCACGGCTCGATGCTGTTCAAGGAGGGTGACGTCGTCAAGGTCGGCCAGGTCATCGGCCAGGTCGGAAACACGGGCATGTCGACCGGGCCGCACCTGCACTTCGAGATCCGGATCGGCGGCCAGAACGGCACGCACGTCGACCCTCTCGTCTGGCTGTACGCCAACACGAACTAGCGCGCATCCGGCCCCGGTGCGCTCGCGCTCGGTCGCCGCACCGCACCGCGCCTGAACTCGCGTCGCCGCGCCTGATGCGGGTCAGGCAACCCCGGACGTGACTTCGGCTACCGGAACCCCGGTCCGGTTGCGCCCAATGGCCTCCAGGAGGCCCTCAGGCAGGGCGAGGTGCGATAGCCCGGTGATGCTGAGCAGGTCGCTGTCTGCCTCGCCCGCGGGCTTCAGGGCCAGGACCTGGTCGTGCAGGCGCTCCATCTTGACGTCGAGCCGATTCGCGACATCCGCTGCCTGTTTCAGGTCGAAGACGAGGTCGACCGGCACGGCCCCCCGGTACTTGTAGTAGATCTTGTGCTCGAGGCTGGCCCAGAAGTCCATCGCCACGGTGCGGATCTGGATCTCGACGGTGACGGGCTCCACCCGGTCGGACATGAAGACCGGGATCGCGACGATCAGGTGCAGGCTCTTGTAGCCGTTGCCTTTCGGGGATGCGACGTAATCCTTGACCTCGAGAACCGTGACATCCTGCTGCCTCGTGAGCATGTCGCGGATGCGGTAGATGTCGGAGATGAAACTGCAGGTGATGCGGATGCCTGCGATGTCCTGGATCTGCGCCCGGATGTCGGGCAGCGACAGCGGGCAGCCCTTGCGGTTGGCCTTGTTCAGGATTCCCTCCGGCGACTTCAACCGCGAGTTCACGTGCTCGATCGGGCTGTAGTCGTGGATGGAAGCGAACTCCTCCTTCAAGATGTTGATCTTGGTCATCATCTCGTCGGTGGCGAACTTGTACGAGAGCATGAACCGGGCGAGCTCAATCTTGAGCTGTCGGCGCTCGACGAGGCCCATTCGGACGTCGGTCTCCGTGCCCATGCCGCTATCGATCCCCGTGCCGGTCACCGTCGCTCCTCCAGCGAGCCCAGACGTCGGGCCGCGCTCCGATTGTCCCACGGCGGTGCTGCGGGTCCCCTGACAGGGCCGCCGCGCCGGGCAGGTCCGCGCCCAGCCGCGCAGCGCCGCGGTCCGGCGTAGGACCAATTCGACGGAGATTTTGCTCTCCAGAGCCGATTTCGGCCTGATTTGGGCCGATTCGGGCAAAATCTCCGTCGAATTCGTCAGGGGCGGTGGTGCGGTGGCCGGGCGTGCGGGCCGGGCGCGCGGCCGGGCGGGCGGGCAGCCCGGCGGGCGGCAGGTCCTAGGCGCGCAGCCAGACCGTGGTGTCGCCGGGCAGCTTGCCGCCCGTGAGCGGGCCGCTGGCCAGCAGCACTTCGCCGACCGGCAGCGGGGCGGATGCGGCGCCCGTGTTCGCGAGCACCGTCACCGTTCCGTTGGTGAACGCCACGATCTCGTCACCGTGCCCGGCCAGCCAGCGCACCGAACCGAGTCCGAGCCGGAGCTCGCGGCGGAGGCGCAGTGCGAGCGTGTACAGCTCGAGGGTGGAATCGGCCACGCCGACCTGAGCGTCGCGGGCCAGCCCGGCCCACGAGGCCGGCTGCGGCAGCCAGCTGCGCGCCGAGGGGCCGAAGCCGTAGGAGGGGGCGGCTGCTTCCCAGGGGATCGGCACGCGGCATCCGTCTCGGCCGTAGCGCTCCCCGTTGGTGCGGAACCAGGTCGGGTCCTCGCGCGCGGAGTCCGGCAGGTCGATGACCTCGTGCAGGCCGAGTTCCTCGCCCTGGTAGAGGTAGCTGGAACCGGGCAGCGCGAGCATCAGCGCCGAGGCGGCGCGGGCGCGGTGCAGGCCGACCACGAGGTCGGGGAGATCGGGCGTCTTCGGCCCGATGCCGTGCCCCTGCAGGCTCTCGTGGTTGAGGGCGAGCCGGGAGGCGTGCCGCACGACGTCGTGGTTGGAGAGCACCCAGGTGCTGGGGGCTCCGACCTCGCCGAACGCGGCCAGGGAGTCGTCGATGACGCGCCGGAGGGCGACGCCGTTCCACGGGGTCTCGAGGTAGGCGAAGTTGAAGGCCTGGTGCATCTCGTCGGGGCGCACCCACTCGGCGACGTGGCTGAGCGGGTCGACCCAGGCCTCGGCCGCGAGGATGCGGTCGCCCGGGTATTCGTCCAGGATGAGGCGCCAGTCGCGATAGATCTCGTGCACGCCGTCCTGGGCCCAGTAGGGGGCGGTCGGGGCTGCGCCGGGGATGCTGCCGAGGTCGAGCACCGTCGCGCCGCCCATGCTGCCGCCCTCGACGGGGGTGTAGTCGGGGAGGCCGGCTTCCTTGATCATGCCGTGCGCGACATCCACCCGGAACCCGTCGGCGCCCCGGTCGAGCCAGAACCGCAGCACGTCGCGGAACTGCGCGCGCACCCACGGGTTGTCCCAGTCGAAGTCGGGCTGGGTGGTGTCGAAGAGGTGCAGGTACCACTGGCCGGGCGTGCCGTCGGGGTTGGTGATGCGAGTCCAGGCCTTGCCGCCGAAGACGGAGTCCCAGTTGTTCGGGGGCAGCTCGCCGTTCTCGCCGGAACCGTCGCGGAAGATGTAGTGCGCACGCTCGTCGCTGCCCTCCGGGGAGGCCAGGGCGGCCTGGAACCAGGGGTGCGCGCTCGAAGAGTGGTTGGGAACGAGATCGACGATGACACGGATGCCCAGATCATGCGCGGTGCGCTGCAGGATGTCGAAGTCGTCGAGAGTGCCGAACAGAGGGTCGACGTCGCAGTAGTCGGCGACGTCATACCCGGCGTCGCGCTGCGGGGACGTGTAGAACGGTGACAGCCAGATCGCGTCGATTCCGAGGTCGCGCAGGGCCGGTAGACGCCCGGTGATGCCGGCGAGGTCGCCCATCCCGTCGCCGTTGGCGTCCGCAAAGGATCGGGGATAAATCTGGTAGATAACGGCGGTACGCCACCATTCTGTGCCTGTCATGGGGAAAACATTACGGCATTTTCCACAGGGTGAAAGCGTTTGCATGACATCTCATTTAAACGAACTCTACAAAGATTTCCCCACTTTTTCCTCGTGAATTGCCAACCGACCTACGAGAAGATATAAATGTAAACGCTTGCACAATTGTCAATGTCCTTACGAAAGGCACACCAATGATGGTGAATAAGAAAGGCCTCCTCGCTGCTGGTGCAGTCGCGGTCGCCGCGTCCCTGGCCCTGGCCGGCTGCGCCGGAGGTTCAACCTCCGGAAGCTCCAAGTCCGATGCCGCTTCCAGCACCCTGACCGTCTGGGTCGACGCGGACCGCGCCGCCGTCCTCAAGGATGCGGCAGCCGCATTCACGAAGGAATCCGGCGTCAAGGTCAAGCTCGTCCAGAAGGACTTCGGAAAGATCCAGGAGGCGTTCATCGCCCAGGTTCCGACCGGCAAGGGCCCCGACATCACGATCGCCGCACACGACTGGCTGGGCAACTTCGTCAGCAACGGCGTCGTGCAGCCGGTCGAACTCGGCGACACCGTCGGCGACTACCAGAAGGTTGCCGTCACGGCCATGAGCGTCGAGGGCAAGACCTACGGCGTGCCGTACTCGATCGAGAACATCGCGCTCCTGCGCAACACGGCCCTCGCGCCCACCGCGCCGGCCACCTACGACGACATGATCGCCGCCGGCACAGCAGCCGGAACGGAATTCCCCTTCCTCGTGCAGGTCGGGCCGGAGTCCGACCCGTACCACCTGTACCCGTTCCAGACGTCCTTCGGCGCACCCGTCTTCGGCACCAACGCCGACGGCAGCTACAACCCCGACGACCTCTCCATCGGCAACGCCGGCGGCGAGGCCTACGCGGCCTGGCTGGCGAAAGAAGGAGCAGCAGGTCACCTGAGCGTGAACGTCACCGGCGACATCGCCAAGGAGAAGTTCAACTCCGGAGCCTCACCGTTCCTGATCACCGGCCCGTGGAACGTGCCGGACGCCCAGAAGGCCGGCATTGACGTGGCCGTCGACCCGATCCCGTCCGCCGGTGGCTCGCCCGCGCAGCCGTTCGTCGGCGTGCAGGGCTTCGTCGTCAGCGCCAAGTCCAAGAACGCCCTCGCGGCGAACGAGTTCCTGGTGAACTACATCGGTTCCGAGAAGGTCCAGACCGAGCTGTACAAGGTCGGCGGCCGCGCACCGGCACTGACCTCCGCGTTCGAGGCGGCCAGCTCCGACCCGATCACCGCCGGATTCGGCGCGGTAGCGGCCGAGGCCGTTCCCATGCCCAGCATCCCGCAGATGGGCAAGGTCTGGCAGTTCTGGGGCGTCACCGAGGCCGCGATCATCACCGGCGCCGGCGACCCCACGCAGCTCTGGCAGAAGATGACGGCCGACATCCAGGCCGCCATCAAGTAGTCGCTCCACCACGCAGCAGCTCCACCACGCAGTCCTGAAGGACCGCCCCGGCCTCTCTCCCTGAGGCCGGGGCAGTCCCCGGGGCTGCCCGGCCCGGCATCGGGCAGCACCACGCACCGCACGCACCGCACGCATCACCACGCATTACCACGCAGCTTAGGCACGGCAGAAAGCGGACGAAGATGACCACCACAGGCACCGAGCAGGGCGAAGCGCCGGTCACCCCACGGGGCGACGGGCCGGGCGAGTCACCCGTCGTTCAGACGTCGCGTTCGAAGCGTGCGGCCAGGGTCGCCGAGGCGGCATCCGTGGGCGTGAAAACGCTTCTGGTCAAGATCGCCCTGCTCTCCATCGTGGACGCGATCGGCGTCTACGCCCTGATGGTGCTCTTCCTCAAGCAGGACTGGGTCGTCTTCGGCGCCGTCCTGGTCGTTACCGCCGTCGTGAACTGGATCTACTTCAGCCGGTACAAGCTGCCGGCCAAGTACCTCGCTCCCGGCCTGATCTTCCTCCTGATCTTCCAGATCTTCGTCGTCGGCTACTCCGGCTACATCGCCTTCACCAACTACGGCACCGGCCACAACAGCACCAAGCAGGACGCGATCACCTCCCTGATCGTCTCGTCCCAGCAGCGCGTGCCCGACTCGCCCACCTACGACCTGACCGTGCTCGAGAAGCTCGGCACGTTCAGCTTCCTGGTCACCGACCCCGACGGCACGGTCAGCGTGGGCAGCACGGATGTCCCGCTCACCCCCGTCACGAACGCGGAGGTCGACGACGCGGGCAAGGCCGTCGGGCTCTCCGGCTACACGCCGCTCAAGTTCAACGACATCGTCAGCAACCAGGAGGCCATCGCGGCCATCTCCGTGCCGCTCTCCGACGACCCCAACGACGGCACCCTCCGCACGCCGGACGGCTCCAGCGCCTACCTGTACCTGTCCGACCTCGTCTACGACGAAGCGGCCGGCACCATGACGAACACGACGACCAGCACCGTCTACGTCGACAACGGCAAGACCGGTTCATTCGTCGCCGCGGACGGCACCGAGCTGCTGCCCGGCTGGAAGGTCGAGGTCGGCCTGGCGAACTTCGCCAAGGCCTTCGGCTCCGAGTCGATTCGCGGCCCGCTGATCAGCGTGACCATCTGGACCTTCGCGTTCGCCCTGCTCTCGGTGCTGACCACGTTCGGGCTGGGCCTGTTCCTGGCCATCGTGTTCAACAACATGAAGATGCGCGGCCGCAATTTCTACCGTGTCGTGCTGATCCTGCCGTACGCGTTCCCCGCCTTCCTCTCCGCGCTGGTCTGGGCCGGCATGCTCAACCCCCAGTTCGGCTTCGTCAACCAGGTGCTGTTCGGCGGGGCCGAGATCCCCTGGCTGACCAACGAGTGGCTGGCGAAATTCAGCATCATCTTCGTCAACCTGTGGCTCGGGTTCCCCTACATGTTCCTGGTCTGCACGGGAGCGCTGCAATCGATTCCGGAGGAGATCCAGGAGGCCGCTACCGTGGACGGCGCCCGGCCCGGCCAGGTGTTCCGCCTGATCAAGCTGCCCCTGCTGCTGGTGTCCGTCGCCCCGCTGCTGATCTCGTCCTTCGCGTTCAACTTCAACAACTTCAACCTGATCTACATGCTCACCAACGGCGGGCCCAGGGACGTCACGGCCGGGGTGAACGTGGGTGCCACCGACATCCTGATCTCCATGGTCTACAAGGTGGCGTTCGTGGGGGCGAGCCGCGACTACGGGCTCGCCAGCGCGTTCTCGATCATCATCTTCCTCCTGGTCGCCCTCGTGTCGATCATCAGCTTCAAACAGACCAAGGCGCTAGAGGAGTTGAACTGACATGCGGATTGCAGCCCCCGAAACCAGCGACCTGTACATCCCGACGAAACGACCGTTCAGTTTCCGGCGGTGGTTCCTCGACACTGGCTGGCGGCACCTGATCGGTGTGGTCATGCTCGTCTTCTGCTCCTTCCCCCTGCTCTATGTGCTCTCCGCGTCGCTGCATCCGGGCGGCACGCTGATCACGGCCAACGGCCTGTTCAGCGAGGTGAACCTGGGCAGCTACCAGACCCTGTTCGACCTGCCCCAGCAGCCCTACGCGGCCTGGTACGGCAACACGCTGCTCATCGGCACCATCACCTCCGTCTGCACGGTGTTCCTCGGGGCACTCGCGGCGTATTCCTTTTCACGGATGCGTTTCGCCGGCCGCCGGGCCGGGTTGCTGATGCTCGTCCTGGTGCAGATGTTCCCGCAGCTGCTCGCGGTCGTGGCCATCTTCCTGCTGCTCAATGGCATCTCCGACATCTTCCCGATGATCGGTCTGGACTCCCAGATCGGCCTGATCATGGTCTACCTGGGCGGCGCCCTCGGCGTGAACACCTACCTGATGTACGGCTTCTTCAACACCATCCCGGCGTCCATCGACGAGGCCGCCAAGATCGACGGAGCCGGCCACGCCCGGATCTTCTTCACCATCATCCTGCGGCTGGTCGCGCCGATCCTCGCCGTCGTGGGGCTGCTCTCCTTCGTGGGAACGACCAACGAATTCGTGATCGCCAGCATCGTGCTGATCACGCCGGAGAAGCAGACCCTCGCGGTCGGCCTGTACCAGTTCGTCTCCCAGGAGTTCTCCAGCAACTACTCCGTCTTCGCGGCCGGGGCCGTGCTCGCGGCGCTGCCCGTGATGGCCCTGTTCCTCTGGCTGCAGAAGTACATCGTCGGCGGGCTGACCGCCGGATCGGTGAAGTAAGGAACCATGCTCTCCACGCTTGACCGGTCCCACGCACAGCCGCACCAACTCCCGCACCACGACGGCTCCCCGCTGTACGTGTCCGACCTGTCGCCCGCCCCCGGGGACAGGGTGCGGGTGCGGGTGCGCGTGCCGGAGTCCTTCGGGGTGGTCGCATCCGTGCATGTCCGGTCCACTCCCGACCAGGAGCCGCGTTTCGGCGCGGCCACGCTCCTCGGCGCGCAGGGCGGCTGGCAGTGGTGGGAGGCGGGCGTGGCGGTCGACAACCCGGTCACCGGTTACCGGTTCCTGATCACCCTGGACGACGGGAGCCACTGGTGGCTGAACGCCGCCGGGGTGCACGACATCGAGACGCTCGACTCGGCGGACTTCAAACTCGTCAGCCACCCGGCCGCACCGGACTGGGCCTCGTCCAGCGTG
The DNA here is from genome assembly GCF_004403545.1 of Cryobacterium sp. TmT2-59. NCBI lineage: Bacteria > Bacillati > Actinomycetota > Actinomycetes > Micrococcales > Microbacteriaceae > Cryobacterium > Cryobacterium sp. TmT2-59. Next base: position 8,253 of record NZ_SOGM01000039.1, read on the forward strand.
ATCTACCAGATCTTCCCCGACCGCTTCGGCCGTTCGCCGGCCGCGGACCTGCGGCAGGCGCCCGCGTGGGGTCTGCCCGCGGCGTGGGAGGACGAGGTCGAGCAACTGCCGCCGGGCCGTTCGCACCAGTTCTACGGGGGAGACCTCGACGGCGTCATCGCCCACCTCGACCATTTGGAACGGCTCGGCGTCACCCTGCTCTACCTGACGCCCGTCTTCCCCGGCGGCTCCAACCACCGGTACGACGCGTCCAGCTTCCACGAGGTCGACCCGCTGCTCGGTGGCGACGAGGCCCTGGTGCGGCTGGTCGGTGCCGCGCACGAGCGCGGCTTCAAGATCATCGGCGACCTCACGTCGAACCACTCCGGAAACCGGCACGAGTGGTTCCGCGCCGCGCACCGCACTCCGGGTGCCGCCGAGAGCGCCTTCTACTACTGGCTGGACGAGCAGCAGGACGACTACGAAGCCTGGCTGGGTGTGCCCGCACTGCCGAAGTTCAACTGGAACTCCGTGGAGCTGCGCACCCGCTTCATCGAGGGCCCCGACTCGGTGGTCGGCAAGTGGCTGCGAAAGCCGTACAACCTGGACGGCTGGCGGATCGACGTGGCGAACATGACCGGCCGCCTCGGGGGCGAGGACCTGAACGCGGAGGTGAGGCAGACCATCCGTCGCACCATGATCGAGGCCAACCCCGACACGATCCTGCTCGCCGAATCGACCAACGACGCCTCGGGCGACTTCCAGGGCGACGCCTGGCACGGTGCGATGACCTACACGACGTTCACCCGCCCGGTCTGGAGCTGGCTCTCCAAACCGGACAGTCCCTCCCCGTACTTCGGGCTGCCCTACGGCACCATCCCGCAGAGCGACGGGCGGCAGTTCGTCGAAGCCCACACCCGGTTCACGGCCGGCTACCCGTGGCGCACCCGCCTGTCCACGATGAACGCCCTCGACACCCACGACACGCCTAGGTTCCGCACCCACGCGATCGACGGGGGAGTGCCCGTGGCCTTCGGGCTGAGCGCCACCCTGCCCGGCCTGCCGGTGGTCTTCGCCGGCGACGAGTTCGGCCTGGTCGGCGAGGACGGGGAGCACTCGCGCACCCCGATGCCCTGGGACACCGCCGCGGAACCCGACGTCGCCGCGACCATCGACCTGTACGCGGAGCTGATCCGCCTGCGCACGGGCCACCCGGCCCTGAACGGCGGCGGGATGCGGTGGCTGCACGTGGGCGCGGACGTGCTCGTCTACGTGCGGGAGGCGGAAGAGGAATCGGTGCTGCTGATGGCCGCCCGCTCCGCCTGCGAGGTGACCCTGCCGGAGGGTGCGGTGGCGGGGGCGGCGACCCGCCTCCTGGGAGCGGCCGAACTCACCGAGGAGACCGGGGGCATCCGTCTCACCGCGGACGGGCCGAGCTTCACGGCCTGGGCGCTGCCGGGCGCCCGGGCGCCCAAGAGGTGACCGCGGTCAGCGGGGAGGCCAACTTGGTGATAATATTTACCGGTTGCCGAAATTTGGCTTAGTTTTCCCTCGTGGATGGCTTTGCCCCCTTAGCTCATTGGTAGAGCACTTCCTTGGTAAGGAAGAGGTAGTGGGTCCGATTCCCACAGGGGGCTCTGGCTTGGAAGCTCTTGCAGCCGACAGGTCGTGGCGGGGTAGCTCAGTTGGTTAGAGCACACGGCTCATAATCGTGGTGTCGCGGGTTCAATTCCCGCTCCCGCTACCAGAACATACGAAGAAGGTCCCGCCTCAGGCGGGGCCTTCTTTCGTTGTCGCCCCGGACCCTGGTTAGTCGCGACTGCGGGTCACCAGCGAGTCGACGACAGCCGAGACCAGCAGAACCACGGATCCGGCGCCCAGGGTGAACCCGGCCGTCACGGTGCTGATGACCCGGGGATCCGCCGGCGCCGGGGCGGTCAGGTAGAGGAGCGACATCACCCCGGCCGCGGCTCCGACCAGTGCGAGCAGGCTCTGCCTGACCAGGCCCCTGAGCAGGCGCCGGTCGCTCTTGTCCGCGAGCAGCCGCACGTTGACGTTCAGCTGGCCGCTCTCCAGGGCGAGCCCGATCTGGTCGAACCGCCGTGGGAGGCGCCGCACGCTCGGGAGCAGGGCCAGCAGCTCGGTGGTCAGCAGCTCGCGCACATTGGCCGGCGCCAGCTGGTCCCGGATCTGCACATTGGCCAGCATCCGGGATTCCTCGAGCAGGTCGAACTCGGGCAGGGTGGATCGCAGGGTGCCTTCGAGCACGGCGAATGCCCGCGCCGCCGCCACGAACTCGGCCGGGATGCCCACCCCGTATCGGGTGAGGATGGCGACCAGGACATCCACGGTGAGCACGCTGACGCGCGCACCCGGGCCGAGGTCGAAGGTGATGAACGCGCTCAGCTCCCGCCGGAAGGCCTTCTCATCCGCCCCCTCGCGCAGGGGCGCGAGGGACAGCAGCCCGTCGGCGATGAGCTGGGTGTCCGACTGCAGGTAGGCGATCACCAGCTCCTGAATCGTCTCCCGCAGTTGCAGGTCGAGCCGGCCAACCGAGCCGAAATCGACCAGCGCGGGAGTTCCGTCCGCGAGCAGCATGATGTTGCCCGGGTGCAGGTCCGCGTGGAAGACGCCGTCGAACACGATCTGGCGCACGAAGGCGCTCAGCACGACGCGCATGGCGGCGCCCAGCTCGGCCCGGGGTGCTCCGACCCTCTCGTTCAGCTCGCTGAAGGTGTCCCCGACGAGGTATTCCATCACCAGCACGCGGTCGTTGGAGAGGCTTTCGAACAGCTCGGGCAGACGCAGCTCGCCGGGCCGGGGCCCTCTCAGCTGGAGTGCGCGCATGGCCGACAGGTTGCGGGCCTCCAGCCGGAAGTCCAGCTGGCGCACCAGGTCTGACGCATAGTCCTCAGCGACGGCCTTGATCCCGAGGCTCCGGGCCTGCGGCGACGTCAGGCTCAGCACGTTCGTCACCCGCAGGGCGATGGCGACGTCGCGTCGCAGCTCCGGCACGATTCCGGGGCGCTGCACCTTCACGGCCACGACGGTACCGTTCTTCAGCGTGGCCCGGTGCACCTGCCCGATGGATGCCGCGGCGATGGGTTCGGGATCGAACTCGGCGAAGACGCTGGCCAGGGGGGCGGCGAACTCTTCCTCGAGCATCCGCTGTACCTCGGCCCAGGGCGCCGGTTTTACGCTCTTCTGCAGTTGGGAGAGTGCGGCGACGAATTCCGCGGGCAGGAAATCGGATCGGGTGGAGAGCAGCTGGCCCATCTTCACGAAGGCTCCGCCGGCTTCCTCCAGCGCTGCCCGCAGGCCCTCGGCCTGCACGCTGCGAACGGATGCCCCGCTCGGCTCGGTCCCGAAGTCCAGCCGCCGGATCGGGAGCAGTCCGTTCTTTCGCGCGATGCGCACGAGCTCGGCGAAGCGCCGGCCGCGCTGGAGGAAGGGCCGCGGGGGAGCCGGGCGGCTCCGCTCCGCTGCCAGGGTCAGTTTCGGAATGGTGATTCCCCGTGCGCCGTCCACCGTCTCAAATCTCCTGTCCAACACCGGGACCCTGCGCCGCGTGCCGCCGGGTCGTGGACTCGCGCTCGCCCGGCGTAGCCTGCCGGTCGGCAGGAGATCCGGATTACAGCATGCCCGTTCAGGATGGGAGGCGGATGCGAACGAGCCGGGGGGAGCGATAGCCGCGTTCCCCCGGGTGCCGCCTGTTCTGGGGGCACCCCTCGGGGGCGAGCGGGTTCCGGGTCCGCTAACGTGAACCTAACGGACGCCGGGGGGCGGCGATGCAGCCGAATCGACGTGGGGGCCCTGCCGGGCGCGGTGGGGCACGGGGCCGCGGTGGCCGGTGTGGATCATGTGGCTGGCCTTGGGCGCCTACGTCATCGGCCTGGCGCTGCCGCGGAGCGGTTTCAACCCCGTGGTGGACATCGGGCTGGCCCTGTCGACGAGTTGGCTGGCCGCCGGAGTGTGCTGGGTGGGCGTGTTCCGCACCCGGTTCGCCGGCGATCACGTGCTGTGGGCGGCACTCGGCGTTTCCTTGATGGCGGTCGGCGACACGTATTACGTGCTCCTGACCGCGAGCGCCGGGCAGGAGCCGACCACGTCCCCGGCCGACGTGGCCTACCTGTTGTTCTACGCGACGATGCTGGCCGCCCTGGCCGCGCTCGTGCGACGTCAACTCCGGGGCCTGCCGGGGCCGATTCTGCTGGACAGCGCGGTGGGCTTTCTGGGAGCGGCCGCCTTCCTGGCCGTGGTGCTCGACCCCGTCCTGGAACCGGCCCTGGAGGGTCCTCCGTCGCTGGCGACGGCCGTGGCGGTGTCCTACCCGGCGTTCGACCTGCTCCTGATCGCAGCGATCGCCGGCATCGCGGCGGCGCCCGCCCTGCAGCTCGGCCGGGGCTGGATCCTGCTGGTTGGAGGTCTCGCGGTCTTTGCCGCCGCAGACGTCTGGGTTGCTCTGATGGACCTCACCGGCGGCTACGTGATCGGCACGCAGCTGGACGCGGGGTGGGCCTTGGGCATCACAATGATCGCGGCCTGGGTCGACCTGTCGGTGCGCCCCCGGCGGGACGGCCCGCCTGCCCGTGACGGCAGGTGGGCGCTGGCGGTACCCGCGGCGGCAGGTGGGCGCTGGCGGTACCCGCGGCGGCGACGGTGGTGGGACTCGGGATCCTCCTCGCGTCGAGTCGAACGCCGGTGTCGGAACCCGCGGTGGTCCTGGCCGGGGCAACCCTGGTCCTGGCGGCGGTGCGCACCCAGCTGGCGTTCCGGCAGCTGTGGAGGATGGCGGACCTGCGCGGCCTGGCCAGGACCGACGATCTCACCGGCCTGCCGAACCGACGGGCCCTGCATTCCGATGTTCCCCTTCGCCTGGGGGCACGGCAGGGCGGCCGCAATGCGCTGTTGCTGCTGGACCTGGACCGGTTCAAGGAAGTCAACGACAGCCTCGGTCATGACGTCGGAGATCTGCTGCTGATCCAGGTCGCGGCCCGATTGTCCCGGCAGGCGCGCAGCGGCGACCTCCTGGCCCGGTTGGGTGGCGATGAATTCGCGCTTCTTTTCGACGACGTCGGTGGCGATGACCGGCTGCGTACCCTGCAGGAGCTGCGCGCGGCGCTCGCCGAGGGCCAGCTGGTGCTGCACTACCAGCCCAAGATCGAGCTGGCCACGGGGCGGGTCCAGGGCGTCGAGGCCCCCGTTCGCTGGAATCACCCCGGCCGTGGGCTGCTGTATCCGGATGCGTTCCTGGCCATCGTCGAGGAATCCGGGTTGATGCACGAGATGACCGACGTCGTGCTCAGCCTGGCGCTGGACCAGGCGGCGATCTGGCAGGCGCAGGGCCGGATGCTCACGGTCGCGGTCAACCTGTCCGCCAGCTCCCTGGTCGATTCGGACCTGCCCGAACGGATCGGGGCCATGGTCGCGGCGCGCGGACTGCCCCCAGCGCCCTGATGGTGGAAATCACGGAAGAATTCCTGATGGACGACCGGGACCGGGCCCGGGACATCCTGACCCGGTTGAGGACGAGCGGTATCCGGGTGTCCGTCGACGATTTCGGCACCGGGTACAGTTCGCTGGCGTACCTGCGGGAGCTCCCGATCGACGAACTCAAGCTGGACCGGTCCTTCGTCTTTCCCATGGCGGACGATCCGCGCGCCGCCGCGTTGGTGCGTTCCATCGTCGACCTTGCCCACAGCCTGGGGCTCAGGATGGTGGCCGAAGGCGTGGAGGACACCGTCGCCTACGACCAACTGACCGGCTACGGCTGCGACCAGGCCCAGGGCTTCCACATATGTCGGCCGGTTCCCGCCGACGAACTGGGCAGTTGGCTCGACGGGCGCCGCGTGCCGGCGGCGACCGGTCTCAGCCGGCGACCCGTCTCATCCGCTGACCGGTGACCGCTGACCCGTGACCACTGACCGCTTCGCCTGCGGTCCTACTTGAGCTCGATCTCGACGAAGGTGAACTCGGTCGTTCCCGGGTTGACCATGTTGTGCGTGCGCCCAGCCTCCCGGAAGTAGGAGACCCCGGCCACCAGTTCGCTGATGGAGTCGCCGTCCTTGGTCTCCATCAGGAGTCGGCCGGTGCTCTGCGGTACGACGAGGTAGTCCAGGGTGTGCAGGTGCGAGCCGGTTTCGGAACCGGGTGCAAAACGCCACTCGGTGACCTTCATGCGGGCGTTCTCAACCTGGACGGTGGCAACGGCGGGCGGACGGCTCATGGTTTTCCCCTCGCGGCCCCGTGGCCGGTTCGATCTGTTTCAGCGTGTGCCGCCACGGTAGCGGACTTTGGCCGCGCCGCGGAACACACCGGGCGTACTCTGACGGCGTGCAGACCTATACCGCGGCCCAGGTGCGTGAGGCGGAGACGCCCTTTCTGGAGGCGGGCGTGCCCCTGATGGAACGGGCGGCGGCCGGCCTCGCCGCTGAGGCGGCGACCCTGCTCGGGGAACGCCGCGGGGCAGTGGCCGGCACCCGTGTGCTCGTGCTTGCGGGCGCCGGCAACAACGGCGGTGACGCCCTCCACGCGGGAGCGCTGCTCGCGGCACAGGGCGCTCGGGTGTCGATCGTGCCCACCGCGCCCCGCCTGCACGTGGCGGGCCTGGCCGCGGCCCTCGCGGCGGGGGCGCGCCTGTTTCCGCTGGAGGAACCGGGGCCCGCGCTGGCGGAGCGGGCGCGCAAATCCGACCTCATCCTGGACGGCATCCTCGGCACCGGCACGAGCGGTTCCTCCGCGCTTCGGGGGCGCGCCCGCGAGGTCGTGGCGGCCATCCTGCCCGTGCTGGGCGCCCGGGTGGCGCCCGTGGTGGTGGCGGTCGACCTGCCCAGCGGGATCGGCGTGGACGATGGCGCCGTTCCGGATGCCGCGGTGCTGCCCGCGAGGGTGACGGTGACGTTCGGGGGCTGCAAGGCCGGCCTGGTGCGGGAACCCGCCGCGGGCCTGGCCGGCCGGGTGATCGTGGTGGACATCGGAATCTGCGCCGAGCTCGAGCGGATCGCGGCCCGCGACCGGGGCTAGGTCTACCCGGCCCCGCAATCCCCGCCGTCGCCCGTGGGGAGCACTTTCTGTGCTGTTTCCAAGGTCGGGGCCGTTGCATTCTGCCCGCGCCAGCGCCTGAATGTGGAAATAGGTATTCTTCACCGGCAGCGGCCAAGGGGGTCGAATTCGTGATAAAAGTTCTCCTGGCAAGTTTCGTCGCCCTGATCGGCCTGACCATGCTCCCCGGAGGCCTCGGGCCGCTCCTGGTTGTCCCGGTGTGGCTGATCTGGGAGGTCTCTGCAAGGGTGGACCGGTTGCGGTTCAGTCGCGATGTGCAGCGGGAGTGGGAACTCCTGGTCGATTCCTGACCGTTCAGCCGGGGTGGGCGCCGGGTGACGACCATGCGTCGGGGGCGCCGGCCCTCTGCAGAGCGTCTTCCAGCAATTCGAGGTCGATGCGGGCATGCTTGAGGGCGATCGCGCTGGCGTCATCGGGGCGCTGCGCGCAGATCGCGTCGACGAGGTTCTCGTGGTCGGCGAGGGCGCGAAGCTCCATGGTACGCATCCCGGTCGTTGAGCCCCACAGGTGAGCCGGGGCGGCGATGCTGACCCGGGACTCCAGATCGAAGAGGACGGACTGGAGGGTCTCATTGTGGGCGGCCGCGCAGATCGCGATATGCAGTAGCTCATCGGCTCGCTGGGACTGCGGACCCGACTCGGCCTCCCGGAAAGCGGTCAGGCGCTGCCGCAGCTGCGTGACGTCCTCATCGGTGCGTTTCTCGGCGGCGGCCCGGGCGATCGTCCCCTGAAGTCGGCTTACCGCCTCGCAGGTGTCGCGGAGCACGTCCCAGCGCGCCGACAGCGTGCGGTGCACAGAGGCTTTGGATGACGAGGTCCACTGCTCGCGTACGAATGATCCACCGCCGCGCCCGCGCTGGGTTTCCAGCAGGCCCTGGCCGACCAGGCTGGCGATTGCGGCACGAACAGTCATCCGGCCCACGCGCAGGGAGGCCGCCAATTCGCGCTCGGACGGCAGCCGTGAGCCGGGAAGGTACTCGCCGATCGCGATGGCCGTGACCAGACGGTCGGTGATCTCGTCTGCCCGCGAGACGGCGGCCAGCGGAGTGCGCAAGGACCCAGCGGGGTCCGCGCCCGTTGTGCGACCGGAAGTCGAACGGCCGACCGTGGCTGCTCGCGGTGATTCGTCCAAGATGCCCCTTCCCTCCCCACTGGCCCCCGTTCGCGTGGGTGCGCATGTCCGAGGTGTAACGACCATATTAAGACACAAAGAATGGTCTTGTCACGAGACCTTTACTGCGCGATGATATCTCTCACCGTCCACCGACGGTCGTGACCCGGGGGAGAGCAGTGCCTGACATCAGTACCCGAACCGTGCCGTTCGGCGAGTGGGAAACCTGGGTTCGCATCACCGAACCCGACGAACCACGGGCCGGAGCCCTGCCCCTGGTCGTGCTGCACGGCGGCCCGGGAATGGCCCACGACTACCTGCGAAACCTCGACGAGCTCGCCAGCAGCGGGCGCACCGTCATCCACTACGACCAGCTCGGCTGCGGCAAGAGCACTCACCTGCCCGACGCGTCGGCGGACTTCTGGACGCCCCAGCTGTTCGTCGACGAGTTCGAGAATCTCGTCGCCGCCCTGGGGCTGGTCGACTACCACCTGCTCGGCCAGTCCTGGGGCGGGATGCTCGGTGCCGAGATCGCCACACGCCGACCGAACGGTCTGCGCAGCCTGTCGATCTGCAACTCTCCGGCCTCCATGGGCCTCTGGTCCGAGGGCGCTGCCGAGCTGCGTGCCCTGCTGCCGGAGGATGTGCAGGCGACGCTCACCCGGCACGAGGCTGCCGGTACCCTGATGCACCCCGATTACCTGGCCGCGTCCGAGGAGTTCTACCAGCGACACGTGTGCCGCGTCGTCCCTGTCCCGGATGACTTCCAGCGCAGCGTCGACCAGATGGAGGCCGACCCCACGGTCTACCACACCATGAACGGGCCCAACGAGTTCCACGTGGTCGGAACGCTCCGCACGTGGAACATCATCGACCGGCTCGACCAGATCGAGGCGTCGACGCTTGTGGTGGCCGGCGAATTCGACGAGGCAACCCCGATCACCTGGCAGCCGTTCCTCGACCGCATCTCCACAGTGACCAGCCATGTCTTTCCCGGAGCCAGCCACTGCACCCATCTGGAGCAGCCCGAGACGTTTCGATCCGTCATTGCTGCATTCCTGGCGCAGCACGAACACTGACCTTTCCCTCACGCCCGCCCCCGATCCCCAAGAGAAAGAGCATCCCGATGACAGCATCCCCGAGTTCGCCCGAGCTCAACGCGCAGGAACAGCTTGAGTCCTTCGGCTACAAGCAGCAGCTGAAACGCTCCGTCTCCACCACCGACCTGCTGATCTACGGTCTGATCTTCATGGTTCCGATTGCCCCATGGGCCATCTTCGGCACCGTCTACAACGCGGCGGAGGGCATGGTGCCCCTGGTCTACCTGATCGGTCTGATCGCCATGATCTTCACCGCGCTGGCCTACGCGCAGATGGCGAAATCGATCCCCCTGGCCGGTTCGGTCTTCTCCTACGTCGGCCGGGGCATCCACCCCACGGCGGGATTCTTCGCCGGCTGGGCCATCCTGCTCGACTACCTGCTCGTTCCCACCCTGCTCTACGTGTTTGCCGCCGAGTCGATGATCGGCATCTTCCCTGACTCCCCGCGCTGGGTGTGGGCGCTCCTCTTCGTTGCCGTCAACACCGTGATCAACCTCCTGGGGATCACCTCCATCAAACGGATGAACCGCATCTTCCTCGCGATCGAACTCGTGTTCGTCGTGATCTTTGTGATCATCGCCGTCACCGCGCTGACCAACGGTTCGGTCCCTGGCGCTGAATTCACCATCCTCCCGCTTTGGGACGCGAGCGCGGTGACCGGCCCGCTCATCGCCTCCGCGCTCTCGATCGCAGTGCTGAGTTTCCTCGGCTTCGACGGAATCTCCACGATGGCCGAGGAATCAACCGGGGGACGCAACTCCGCGGGGAAAGCCATGATCACGGCTCTGCTCATTGTCGCTTTCCTCTTCATCGTGCAGACCTGGCTGGCAAGCGCCCTCTCGGCGGGGCGAGCGTCATTCAGCGACAGTGAGGCCGGCAACGCGTTCTTCACCGTGGTCGAGGCTGCCTCCAGCAGTGGATGGGCGACAGCGTTCTTCGTGGTCAACGTGCTGGCCATCGGTATCGCGAACGCCATGGCCGCCCAGGCCGCGACCTCCCGGCTGCTGTTCTCGATGAGTCGGGACCGTCAGCTCCCCAAGTTCCTCAGCGAGATCAGCGGTCGTCAGGTCCCCCGGAACGCGATCCTCGTGGTCTCCGCTCTCTCGGCCGTCCTTGTGCTGTTCTTCGTGGGCCAGATCGACCTGATCGCTGCGCTGGTCAACTTCGGTGCGCTCTTCGGGTTCATGCTGCTGCACCTCTCGGTGATCGTGCACTACATCGTGCGCAAGAAGTCGACGAACTACCTGCTGCACCTGGTGGTGCCGGTCATCGGGTTCCTGATCATCGGCTACGTGCTGCTCAACGCGAGCCCGCTGGCCAAAATCGGCGGCGTGGTCTGGCTCGTGCTCGGTGTCGGAGTTTTCCTCTACTTTCGGCACGCGGGACGCAAGACCGCGCTCGAGGGCGAAATCGGTCCCGAGCCGCTCGCGTTTCCCGCGACCGGCGAACGAGCGGGGCTGTAGACCGTGGACCACTTTCTCGACAAGAGCCATGGTCAGCCGGGATTCTCGGCTGACCGGGAGCCCGCACTGCGGATCGTTCCCGGAACCGGGGAGCGGATCGGCTTCGAAACCAGTGACGAGGTGTACGAGCAGTTGCATGCGCACCACGACATGGCCCGACTCACCGTGCAGATCAACCCGGTGACAGGTCCGGTCTACGTCGAGGGCGCCGAACCCGGCGATGCCCTCGCGGTCACGATCCACGAGATCCGGTTGAAGGACTGGGGCTGGTCGGTCAGCCTGCCGGGATCGGGCGCGCTCCAGAACGTCATGGGCGAAGGCATGTTCACGCGCCGGGTTCCCATCGACGCGGCCGGTGTGCACGTCACGGACCGGCACGTCTTCCAACCGCTGCCGATGATCGGCTGCATCGGCACGGCGCCTGCTGTGGGCTCGAATTCGACGATCATGCCGTCCTACCCCCAGGGCGGGAACATGGACGTCACGGACTGCAGCCCGGGTTCGACGGTGTACCTGCCGGTCATGGTGGAGGGCGCCTATCTGTCGATCGGGGACATCCACGCGATCATGGCGGAGGGGGAGTCCTCCTTCGTCGCGATCGAGGCCGAGGGGATCGCCGTGGTCAGCATCGCCCTGGTGAAGGGGCTGGCGCTCCGGGCGCCCCGGGTGGAGACCGCGGAGGAGTGGATCTTCGTGGGGCTCGGTGATCCGGTGCAGGAGAGCATCAGGCGCGGCTACGAGGACATGTTCGGTTTCCTTGTGGAGGACCAGGGCTGGGAGGCCGGGGACGCCTACGCGGTCATGAGCGCCGTCGGTCACTCGCGCCTCGGCGGACCCACGGGTTCCGTCGCGCCGGACCCGCTGCATCCGTTCACCGCGGTCGGGGCCGTGACGGTGCACCGGCTGCCCAAGAGCGTGCTCTGACGCGGTGGCGGAACCCGACGTGCGGGTTCCGCCGCCGAGTGTCAGGCCGCGCCGGCCGAGGCGGAATGGGCCGTCTGGACTTAACGGACGCGGCCCGGGAGCATGGGCCCATGACCACTTTTGCGCGGCTCGGGCGCTACCGCATCGACGCCGTCCTGGTGCTGGTCGCTTTGGTCTGGGGCGGCAGCTACCTGGCCGCGAAGGTGCTGACCGAGCAGGCGAGCGTCGGCGCGGTGCTCGCCCTGCGCTTCCTGGTGGCCGCGCTCGCGCTTCTCGCCGTCTGGGCGCTGAGCCGGCCGCGGCCGCCGAGCAGGGCCGAGCTGGCCGTCGGCGTGCTGCTCGGGCTCACACAGGCGTCGATCCTGTGGCTGGAGACGGCCGGGGTGGCCGTCACCGCGGCCACGAACGCGGGCCTGATCATCAGCCTGACGATCATCCTCACGCCGATTCTGGAGTCGGTGGCGGCGCGCGACTGGCTGCCGCGGCCCTTCTTCGTGGCCGCGGTGCTGGCGGTCGTCGGGGTGGCGCTGCTCGTCTCCGGCAACGGATTCCACGCCCCGAACCCGGGGGACCTGCTCATGCTCGCGGCCGCGTTCGTGCGGGCCCTGCACGTCACCATGGTCGGCCGCCTGACCCGGGGCGGAGTCGCGGGCCAACGGCCGGGCACCCTCATGATCACGCTGGTGCAGGCCATCGTGGGCGCCGTCGTGTTCTCGGCAGCGGATGCGCCGGGCACGATGCGGGCGATCGGCGCGTTCGGCCCCGCCGCCTGGCTCGGGGTGCTCTACCTCGGCCTGGCCTGCAGCGTGTTCGCGTTCCTGGCGCAGACCTGGGCGATCCGGCGCACCTCGGCCGCGCGCGCCAGCCTGCTGATGGGCACCGAGCCGGTCTGGGCGGTGCTCGTCGGCGTGAGCCTCGGCAGTGAGAGTCTCGGTCCGGTGGCGGTGCTCGGGGCGGGGCTGATCATCGCGGGCACCTTCTGGGGGCAGCGCACTGAGCAGCGGCACCGGTTGAGCCCGGCGGCGACCCCGCCCGCGGTGCTCACCCGTGTGCGCGAGAGCGGGTGAATCGTCGGTTAGAGCGTCTCAGAGCGACGATTCACCCGCTCTCGCGGATGGGGGTGCCTGGCGGAAAACCGCCGCGGCGACGACCAGGTCTTCCCAGGACATGCCCGAGCTGGTGAAGACGCGGGGGCGCGAACGGTCCACGGTCACCTCGCCGGTCAGGATGGCGCAGAGCGGCACGAGCGACTCCGCGTCGATCACGCCGTCCCGGATCGGGATCAGTACGTCGCCGCCCTCCCGCAGTGCCACCTGGCTGTCCTCCACGACGACCTGCGCGCGCCCGATCAGGGCCGAGGGCAGCTCCCGGGCGTTGGGCTCGTGCGAACCGACCGCCACCGTGCAGGAGTCGACGGGCACCAGGTCGCCGTCGAACAGCGGGGTGCGGGCGGTGGTGGCGCAGACGATCAGTTGTGCATCCTGCACGGCGTCGGCGGTGCCCGTGCGGGCGGCCAACCCGCTGGCCTGAACCCGGTCGGCCAGGGCCTGGGCGCGACCGGGGTGCCGGCCGATCACGGTCACCCGCTCGAGCCGCCGGATGGCGCGCATCGCCTCGATGTGGCCCCACGCCTGCGGCCCCGAGCCGAAGACGACCAGGTGCGGGGCCTCGTCGGGCGCGAGCAGGTCGGCGGCGGCGGCGGACACGGCGGGGGTGCGCAGCGTGGTCAGCGCGATGCCGTCGAGGAGGGCGACGGGGCTGAGGTTCGCGGCATCCATCAGCAGGTAGACGCCCTGGATGCGCTCCTGGCCGAGGGCCGGGTTGCCGGGCGCGACCGTGGCGACCTTCACCCCGACGAACTCCGCGGACTGCGTCGGCATCAGCAGCAGTTGGCCGTTGGCCAGGCCCAGGATGCTGCGGCTGAAGTCGGAAGCCGGGTCGAGCCCGTCGCGCACGGCCGCCTGCAGAGCATGCACCGCCGCGCCGAAGCCCACCCGGGCGAAGATCTCCTCGGCTGAGATCCAGGGTATCGGTGAGTCGGAAGCCATGCTCCGACTGTACGTGGCACACCGGAAAGCGCCGCCTGACCCCATCGTCTTGGGGCAGTGAATGGTGGGGACAGGGCACCCCGATGATGTCCCGTCCCCGACTGGGGCGTTTCGGTCCGGTCTCGTCCGGACCCTGCAATCAGGGACTAAGGACCGGCATTCGGGGAACGCTCCTGCCTGTGCATGAGTGTAGGCCGGGTCGCTCTGCGGAGGAAGGGGTAGACAAACGGCCGGCAACGTTTTCGGCACCTGCCTGCCGCGCCTAAAGTGGTGTCAACGAGCCGAGCGCTCGCGACACACCGGGAGAACGAATGCCACAGACCCACCGCGTCGTCGTTGTCGGCGACGCCCTCATCGACGAGATGCGCGACCCGGAGTCCCTGCGCGAGTTCCCCGGCGGGGCCGCGCTCAACGTGGCGGTCGGCCTCGCGGTGCTGGGCGTGCCCACCACCCTGATCGCGATGGTCGGGGGCGACGCCGCCGGCGCGGTGCTGCGCGACTTCCTCGCCTCCCACGACGTCACCCTGGTCGCCACCCCCGGCCCGTTCGGCAGCTCGCGCGCGACCTCCGACCGCACCGACGGCGAGCCGACGTATGCGTTCAACGAGGCCGCGAAGAAGCGCCGGATCGAGTTCGGCCCGGCCGAGCGCGCGGCCCTCGACGCGGCGCGCCTGGTCGTCGTGAGCTGCTTCCCGTTCGACGACACGGCCCAGACGGATGCCTTCATCGCCGCCGTCTCCGAGCCGGAACAACGCCTCGTGATCGACCCGAACCCGCGTGCGGGCATGCTCGCCGACGCCGACCTGTTCGTGGCGAACTTCGAACGGATGGCCGCCCGGAGCCTGCTCACCAAGGTCGGCGACGAAGACGCCGAACTGCTCTACCGCAGCACGCTCGACGACCTGCGCCGGCGGCTGCTGGCGGCCGGAACGCAGACCGTGCTGGCCACGGCCGGGCGGGCCGGGGCATCCGTGGGTACCCGTGACGGCCTGCTCGTGAGCGAGCCGATCACGTCCCTGCCCGGCGCCGTGGTCGACACCATGGGCGCGGGCGACGCCACCCTCGCGTCGACGGTGCAGACCATGCTGACGCGGGGCGTGCCCACGGATGCCGCCGGCTGGCAATCCCTGCTGGCCGACGCCATGCTGATCGCGGCGGCCACCTGCCGCAGCGAGGGTGGCCTGCTGCGGGTGCCGACCGCCTGAGCGCCACTCGCCGCGGCTCGCCTGAGCGCCACCCGCCGCCACTCGCCGCCACTCGCCGCGGCTCGGCCTCGCCGCTCGGCCTCGCCGCTGCCCTGCCCTGTCGCTGCTCCGCCGCTGCGCTGCCCGGATCCGGCCGCCCCTGATCCGCGGGTCTGCCTGCCGCTGAGGGGTCCCAAATCGACCTTCCCGGGCCCCCGGAAGGTCGATTTGGGACCCCTCACGCCGAGACGCGGGCCGCGTGGGTGCGACGCGGGCCGCGTGGGTGCGACGCGGGGGAGGACGTTCCGGGTCTGCGGCTCAGTCGGCGACGACCGGCTTGACCGCGCGCACGATGGCGCCGTGCATGCCGTCGGCCACGTCGTGGGTCAGGGTCACACTCACCTGCTCGAAGCCCGCGCGGGAGAGCCCGGTCTCGTATTCCTCGATCGAGAGGGCGCCGGCGATGCAGCCCACGTGCGAGCCGCGTTCGGCCCTCTGGGCGGGCGTGAGGTGGTTCTCGGCGACGACGTCGGACACGCCGATGCGGCCGCCGGGACGCAGCACCCGGAACATCTCCGCGAGGACGGCGGGCTTGTCGGTCGACAGGTTGATCACGCAATTGGAGATGACGACGTCGACGCTCTCGGTGGGCAGCGGCACCTCTTCGATCGTGCCCTTGAGGAATTCGACGTTCTCCGCCTGGGCGGCGGCAGCGTTGCGGCGGGCCAGGTCGAGCATCTCGTCGGTCATGTCGAGTCCGTAGGCGAACCCGGTCGGGCCGACCCGTCGGGCGGAGAGGAGCACGTCGATGCCTCCGCCGGAGCCGAGGTCGAGCACGGTTTCGCCGGCCTGCAGGTCCGCGACCGCGGTCGGGTTTCCGCAGCCGAGGCTGGCCAGCACGGCGTCGCCCGGCAGACCGGCGGTGGCATCGAGGCCGTAGAGCACGGAGCCGAAGACCGCGCTCTCGTCGACCGCGCCCGGTCCGCAGCAGGAGTCCGGGGCATCCGTCGTGTCGGTGCTGCAGCAGGAGGCCGACGGGGCGAGCAGGGAGCTGCGCCCGGCCTCGGTCACCGACAGCGCCGCGCTCGCGTAGCGCGCCCGGACCTCGTCACGTACGGAATCAGCGGTGTCGCTCATGGTGTTCTCCCTTGGCTGGTCGCCGGGCAGCTGTCGCCCGGGTCTTATATTGATGTCTGTCGATGCAATCTACGTGAAAGATCGACAGTCGTCAATGTCTCCCGCCGTGAGGGGTCCCGAATCGACCTTCCCGGGCCGATCGAAGGTCGATTCGGGACCCCTCAGCGGATCGGGAGCGGGAGACGAGACGGATGCGGCGGCCAGGGCGCGGCGGGCCGGGCGGGGCGCGTCGCGACGGCGGGCCGGGCG
>NZ_SOGM01000091.1:0-25727 GCF_004403545.1 Cryobacterium sp. TmT2-59
CCACCGCGCACCGGCACCGCGCACCGGCACCGCGCACCGGCACCGCGCGCCGGCGCCCGCCCGGGCCCGCGCTTAGACTGAGCGGATGCCCGTCATCGAGATCAGCGACCTCAGCGATCCGCGTCTCGTGGACTACGCCCACCTGACCGACGTCGCCCTCAAGAAGGCTCGGGGCACCGAACACGGACTGTATATAGCCGAGTCGGCATTGGTTCTCGAGCGCGCGCTGCGGGCCGGGCATCGCCCCCGCTCGGTGCTCGCGCTCGGCAACACCGTCGACGAGGCCCGCGCGCTCGTCGGCAACGACGTGCCCGTCTTCGTCGGCCCGGGGGAGCTGCTGGCCGAGCTGACCGGCTACGTGCTGCACCGCGGCGTGATCGCCGCCATGCACCGCCCGGCCCTGACCGAGCCGGACGCGCTGCTCGCCGGCGCGCGCCGCATCGTCATCCTCGAGAACGTCTCCGACCCCACCAACGTGGGCGCGATCTTCCGCTCGGCCGGCGCGATCGGCGCGGACGCGATCCTGGTCACGCCCCGCTGCTCCGACCCGTTCTACCGCCGCGCCATCCGCGTCTCGATGGGCACCGTGCTGCAGGTGCCGTGGACCCGCGTCGGCGACTGGCCCAGCACCCGCGCGCTGCTGACCCGGCACGGCTTCCACGTGGCCGCGCTCGCACTCAGCGCGGATGCCGTCAGCCTGCGCGACTTCCCCGGCCACGAACACGACCGGCTGGCCCTGCTGCTCGGCGCGGAGGGTGAGGGCCTCACCCCGGACGCCCTGGCGGCCTCCGACAGCGTGGTGCAGATCCCGATGAAGCACGGCATCGACTCCCTCAACGTGGCCGCGGCCAGCGCCGTCGCCATGTGGGCGCTGTCCGGCTGACTCCGGGCACCGATTCGCAGGAGTCAGGCGGTGGCCGCCGGGGGCTTACTCAGGAGATCCGCGGGATCGCGTTGCGCCGGCCCCCGGACCAGTGCGGCGGCAGGCACAGAACGACGGATGCCGTGCCGGATTTCCTGAGTCAGCCCCACGCCGACCGCCGCGCCATGATCTCCGCCACACGCCCGCCCGCCCGCGCTTCAGCGTGGCGGCAGCGCGGGAAGCCTAGGCTGAGGTCATGAGCAACGAGGCTGTCATTGTCGATGTCGTGCGCACCGCGTCAGGTCGAGGCAAGCCGGGGGGCGCCCTGTCGGGCGTGCATCCGGCCGACCTGCTGGCGGGTGTGCTGAGCGAACTGGTCAGCCGCAACGGCCTCGATCCGGCCCTCGTCGACGACGTGATCGGCGGCTGCGTCAGCCAGGTCGGCGAGCAGGGCTACAACGTGACCCGCACCGCCCTGCTCAGCGCCGGCTTCCCCGACTCGGTTCCGGGCACCACCATCGACCGGCAGTGCGGCTCCAGCCAGCAGGCCGTCACCTTCGCCGCCCAGGGCGTGATGGCCGGCGCCTACGACGTGGTCATCGCCTGCGGCGTCGAGTCGATGAGTCGTGTGCCGCTGGGCAGCTCGCTCGGACGCGGGTCCGGCGGGACACCCGGCCAGGACCCGCACGGCACCCTGATGCACGAGCGCTACCCGCAGGGCCTGGTCAACCAGGGCGTCTCGGCCGAGCTGATCAACCAGCAGTGGCGCCTGGGCCGCGGCGAGCTGGACGCCTTCGCGGCCCGCTCCCACCGCCTCGCCGCGGCCGCCGCCGAGCGCGGCGATTTCGACGGCGAGCTGCGGCCGGTGACCCTGCCGGGCGGGCGGGTCGTCACCGACGACGAGACCATCCGCCCCGGCACCACGCTCGCCTCCCTGGCCACGCTGCCGCCGGCATTCCGAACGGATGCCCTCGCCGCCCGCTTCCCGAAACTCGACTGGCACATCACCGCCGGCAACTCGTCCCCGCTCACCGACGGGGCCTCCGCTGCCCTGATCATGAGCGCCAAGCGGGCCGATGAGCTCGGCCTCAACCCGCGCGCCCGGTTCCACAGCTTCGCGGTGACCGGAAGCGACCCGCTCCTGATGCTCACCGGCGTGATCCCGGCGACCCGGCGCATCCTCGAACGCTCCGGCCTGAGCATCGACGACCTCGACGCGTATGAGGTGAACGAGGCTTTCGCCAGCGTTCCGCTGGCCTGGCTGCGGGAGTTCGACGCCGACCCAGCCCTCCTCAACCCCCGCGGCGGCGCCATCGCCCTCGGCCACGCGCTCGGCTCCTCCGGCACCCGGCTGCTCGGCACCCTGCTCAACCACCTCGAGCTGACCGGCGGCCGCTGGGGCCTGCAGACCATGTGCGAGGGCGGCGGCATGGCCAACGCGACGATCATCGAGAGGCTCTGAGATGCGCATCGACGGATGCTCCGCCCTCGTCACCGGCGCCGCGTCCGGCCTCGGGCTGGCCACCGCCACCGCCCTGGCCCGCGCGGGCGCTGCAGTCGTGCTGCTCGACCTGCCGGGAGCCGCGGGGGAGGAGGCCGCGGCGGCGCTCGGCGGCCAGGCCCGCTTCGTGCCCGGGGACGTCACCCGGGAAGAGGACGTGCAGGCCGCGGTCGACGCGGCCGTCGAACTCGGTCCGCTCCGCATCGTGGTCAACTGCGCCGGGATCGCGCCGGGCGGCCGCACGGTCGGGCGCGACGGCCCGCTGCCGCTCGCGGACTTCGACCGGGTCATCCGGATCAACCTGGTCGGCACGTTCAACGTGATCCGCCTGGCCGCCGCGGCCATGCAGCAGACGGAGCCGATCGGCGGCAGCGCGGCTCCAGCAGAAAAAGCAGTCGCAGCAGGCGCATCAGACGCGGCAGGCGCAGGAGACGACGCAGGCGCAGCCCCCGGCGACACGGGCACCGCGGAGCGCGGCGTGATAGTCAACACCGCATCCGTCGCCGCGTTCGACGGGCAGATCGGGCAGGCCGCGTATTCGGCTTCGAAGGGCGGCGTCGCCGCAATGACGCTGCCGCTGGCCCGCGAATTCGCCCGGTCGCTGATCCGGGTGGTGGCCATCGCCCCCGGCATCTTCGACACGCCCATGCTGCGCGGCATGGCCGAGAACGTGCGGGAATCCCTCGCCGCATCCGTGCCGCACCCGGCACGCCTCGGCGACCCCGTCGACTTCGCCGCGCTCGTTCGGCACATCGTCGAGAACCCGATGCTCAACGGCGACACCATCCGCCTCGACGGCGCCATCCGGATGCCGCCCCGCTGATCCCGCTGACCCCGCTGACCCCGCTGATCCCGCGGATCCCGCGGATCCCGCTGATCCCGCTGAACCAAGAGCCGGGACCGACTGCCCAGTGCCGGCCCCGGCCCCGCGCCTCCGCCGACCCTGTGCGTCCCCTCGGAGACCTCACCGACGTGCTTTTTTAGGGTAGGCTTACCTAAAGACAAGCGGGTGAGGCCCGCCGACAGCGCCGACAGTGGGGACACGCAACATCATGCTTTTGACACGCAACTGGGCCATGATCGCCGCGCTGGGAACAGCCACCCTGCTCGGAGCGACCGCGTGCGCGTCGCCCGACGCGGCATCCGGACCGGAATCCAGCGACACCGCCTCCGCCACCCCATCGGGATCCATCACCGTGTACAACGCGCAGCACGAGGAACTGACCCAGGCCTGGGCGGACGAGTTCACCCAGGAGACCGGCGTCACCGTCGTCCTCCGCAACGGCGACGACTCCGAACTGGGCAACCAGCTCGTGCAGGAGGGGTCGGCCTCGAAGGCCGACGTCTTCCTGACCGAGAATTCGCCGGCGATCAGCCTGGTCGACAACGCCGACCTGCTGGCCCCGGTCGACGCCGACACGCTCGCCCAGGTGCCCGAGCAGTTCCAGCCGTCCACCGGCACCTGGACCGGAATCGCCGCCCGCTCCACGGTCTTCGCGTACAACCCGAGCCTGCTCGGCGACGCTGAGCTGCCGGCCTCCCTGCTCGACCTCGCCGACCCGGCGTGGAAGGGCCGCTGGGCCGCCTCGCCCTCCGGCGCCGACTTCCAGGCGATTGTCAGCGCGCTGCTGGAGCTCAAGGGTGAGAAGGCCACGAGCGCCTGGCTCGCCGCGATGAAAGACAACGCGGTCGTCTACAAAGGCAACAGCACGGTGATGAAGGCCGTCAACGCGGGCGAGATCCCCGGCGGCGTCATCTACCACTACTACTGGTTCGGCGACCAGGCCGGAACCGGCGAGAACAGCTCGACCACGAAGATGCACTACTTCAAGAACCAGGATCCGGGCGCGTTCGTCAGCGTGTCCGGCGGCGGGGTGCTCAAGACGAGCGCGAACCCCGTCGCCGCGCAGGCGTTCCTCGCCTTCGTCACCGGCAAGTCCGGCCAGGAGATCCTCAAGACCGGCACCTCGTTCGAGTACCCGGTCTCCGCCGGCGTCGACGCGAACCCGGCACTGATGCCGCTCAGCGAACTCGAGGCCCCGGCCATCGACCCGTCCCACCTGAACAGCACCAAGGTCACCGAGCTGATGACCCAGGCCGGATTCCTCTAGGCTGAAAGTGGTGATACCCGCAGCTCCTCCGACCGTGAACACGGCGCCCGACAGCCAGGGCCCCGCCTCCGAGAGTGCCGTCGGCACGACCGAAAGCAGGGCCGGTTCGGCGCGCACGGATGCCCCGGCTCGGGTCCCCAAACGGCCCTCACCATTCATCGTGGCTGCCGCCGGCACCGTGTCCCTGCTGGGGCTGCTGCCGCTTGGGTATGTGATCGTCACCGGCATACTGACCGGCTGGCCGGCGCTCTCGGCGCTGATCTTCCGGCCGCGGGTCGGCGAGCTGCTCGTCAACACCATCGGACTCGTCTTGATCACGGTGCCGCTCTGCGTGGCCATCGGCGTGGGCGCCGCGTGGCTCGTCGGGCGCACCTCGCTGCCCGGAGCGAAGGTGTTCGCGGTGCTCCTGGCCGCCCCGCTCGCGGTTCCCGCCTTCGTGAACAGCTACGGCTGGGTGAGCGCCGTCCCCTCACTGCACGGGCTCTGGTCGGGCGTGCTGATCGCGACGCTGTCCTACTTCCCGCTGGTGTACCTGCCCTGCGCCGCCGCGCTCCGGCGCCTCGACCCGACCGTCGAGGAGGCCGCCGGGTCGCTCGGCAGCGGAGCCTGGGCCGTCTTCTTCCGGGTCATCCTGCCCCAGCTGCGGCTGCCGATCCTCGGCGGCGCGCTCCTGGTCGGGCTGCACCTGCTCTCCGAGTACGGTGCGTTCGCGATGATCCGGTTCGACACGTTCACCACCGCCATCGTCGAGCAGTACCGGTCCACGTTCAACGGCCCAGCGGCGAACGCGCTGGCCGGCGTGCTCGTGCTGCTCTGCCTGGTGCTTTTGATCGGGGAGTCCGGCGCCCGCGGCCGTTCCCGGTACGCCCGGATCGGCTCCGGCGTGGCCCGGGTCACCCCGCGGCGCTCCCTCGGCGCGTTCACCCCGGTCGGCTACCTGTTCCTCGGCGGCCTGTTCGTGCTGGCGATCGGCGTGCCGTTCTCGAGCGTCATCCGTTGGCTGGTGCAGGGCGGCACGGATGTCTGGGCCGACGCGGTCGTCGGCCAGGCGCTCCTGCAGACCGTCGGCTACGGCCTCGCCGGGGCGGCGGTCACCTGCCTGCTCGCATTCCCGATCGCGTTCCTCGCGGTGCGTTACCCGAGCCGGTTGTCCCGCGGCCTCGAATCGGTCAACTACCTCACCAGCTCGCTGCCCGGGATCGTGACGGCCCTCGCGCTCGTCACCGTCAGCATCCGTTTCGTGCAGCCGCTCTACCAGACCACGATCCTGGTGATCGTGACCTACCTGATGATGTTCCTGCCGCGCGCCCTGGTCAACCTGCGGGCCGGCCTCGCCCAGGTGCCGGTCGGGCTGGAAGAGGCCGCCCGCTCGCTGGGCAAGCATCCCGTCGCCGCGTTCCTGAGCGTCACCGCACGGTTCTTCGTGCCGTCGGCCCTCGCCGCCGGCGCCCTGGTCTTCCTCGGTATCGTGACCGAGCTGACCGCGACCCTGCTGCTGGCCCCGAACGGAACCCGCACCCTCGCGATCCAATTCTGGTCGAAGGTGAACGACATCAACTACGTCGGGGCGGCGCCGTACGCCCTGCTGATGATCGTGCTCAGCCTGCCGGTCACCTATCTCCTGTTCGCCCGCTCCCGACTGACGAGCGTCTCGTGACCGAGTTCGAGCGCCCCGCCGCCGGTACCGCCGAAACCGAGAGTCCGACCATCGAACGCGCAACCAGTGATCTCGAAAGCCCCGCCAGTGAACGCCCCGCCAGTGAACGCCCCGCCAGTGAACGCCCCGCCAGTGAACGCCCCGCCATTGAACTGAGCGGCGTGAACAAGAGCTTCGGCAGCACCCGCATCCTCGAGGACATCGCCCTCTCGGTGCCGGAAGGCAGCCGCACCGTCGTCGTCGGCTCGTCCGGCTCGGGTAAGACCACCCTGCTCCGCCTGATCAGCGGGTTCGAACTGCCCGACTCCGGCACGATCACCGTGCTCGGGCGCACGGTCGCCGCACCCGGCGTGGCCGTGGCGGCGCACCGGCGCGGCATCGGCTTCGTGGCGCAGGACGGGGCGCTGTTCCCGCACCTCACCGTGGGCCAGAACATCGCGTTCGGCCTCGGCCCCGCCCTCCGCGGCGGCACCCGCCGGCAGCGCGCGCGGGCGGTCGACGAGCTGCTCGAGATGGTGTCGCTGAACCCGAGCTTCGCCGCGCGCCGCCCCGACGAGCTCTCCGGCGGCCAGCAGCAGCGCATCGCCCTGGCCCGGGCCCTGGCCCGCCGGCCGCGGGTGATGCTGCTCGACGAACCCTTCTCCTCCCTCGACGCCGGGCTGCGGGCGGCCACCCGCGACATCGTCGCCGCCACGCTCGAACGCGCGGGCATCACCACCGTGCTCGTCACTCATGACCAGGCCGAGGCCATGAGCTTCGCCCACCAGCTCGCGGTGCTCCGCGACGGCCACCTCGGCCAGGTCGGCCCGCCGCGCGAGGTCTATTGGCGCCCCGTCGACCTGTTCACGGCCCGGTTCCTCGGCGACGCCGTGGTGCTGCCGGCCACGATCGACGACGGCTTCGCGTCGTGCGCGCTGGGCCGGGTCGCCGTGGCTCCCACCGCCCTGCGCGGCGACGCCTGCATCATGCTCCGCCCCGAGCAGATCATCGTCGAACACTGCGAGACGACGGATGCCCCGGGCGCCCCGACCTGCACCGGCCGGGTCGAGGCCGTCGACTTCTACGGGGCCGAAGTGCAGCTCGCCGTGCGCTTGTTCTCCGGTGGTTCCGCGTTGACAGGGCCTAACTCGTCGGGGTCTGACTCGATCGGGTCGCTGTCGGCCGGCTCCCTTTCGGCCGGTTCCCTTTCGGCCGGTTCCCTGTCGGCCGGTTCCGCTTCGACCGGATCCCTTCACGCTCCCGGCGGCACCGTCATCCACGTGCGCCAGCACGGCACCACCGGCACCGTGGTCGGCAGCAGCGTCAACCTCACCGCCCGCGGCACGGCCACGGCTTTCGCCGCGCCCCACGCCTGACCCGCCGCTGCCCGCCCGCACAGGAACGCCCCGCACCGCCGGCCTGCCCGGGGCCAACTCAGGAAAACCCCTGCGCCCGCCCCGCTGCCGCCGCAGACCAGTGCGGATCGCCCCGCAAGATCGCCCGGATCTCCTGAGTTAGCCGCAGAAGGTCAGCCACAGACCAGTGCGAATGCTCCGCCAGAGCGACTGGATCTCCTGAGCCAGCCAGCTGGCCGATGGCGCGCCGGTCGCTATCCGACTCGGCCCGCTGCTGCAGCCCTGCAGAGTAGCGGGCCCCGCGCACGTTGAGTCGGAGATTTTCACAACCCGCCGCATTCCAAGGCGCCGCCAGCGGCGTTTCGCGAAAATCACCGCGGTTAGGACCCGGTCGAGGTCGGCGTGGGCGTGAGGGGCGGCGGGGCGCGAGGGATGCTGCGGGTGGGCTCGGCGCACGTGGCCCGGCAGGGCCGGGGACGGGGCGGGACGGGACGGGGCTAACTCAGGAAAACCCCTGCGCCCGCCCTGCTGCGGCCACAGACCAGTGCGGATCGCGCTGCCACTTTGCCAGGATCTCCTGAGTTCGCCACAGGAGGTTAGCCAGAGAGGTTCAGCCAGGGAAGGCTCCGTCGGAGAGGGTGGGGTGCAGTCGGTGCGCTCCGGGCATCCGTGCCGGTTGTTGCGCACCTCCGGCCGACGAGGGAACCGCGGATTCGGTGTGTGGCGCAGCCGGCACCCCGGGCGCCCGCCCGGTCCCGGGCTACGGCGCCGACCGCAGCACCCGCCGCTCCCGCATGCTCGAGCCGCGGGAGACCAGGTACACGAGGGCGGTCACGAACGGCACGAAGACGAGGAACAGCACCCAGGCCGCCCTCGCCCACCCGCTCAGGGTGTCGTCACGGAACAGGTCCGCGAGGATCGAGAACATGACCGTCAGATAGGCGATGAACACGTAGGTCCAGAAGAAGAGCCAGATATCATCCCAGATA
The DNA here is from genome assembly GCF_004403545.1 of Cryobacterium sp. TmT2-59. Lineage (NCBI taxonomy): Bacteria > Bacillati > Actinomycetota > Actinomycetes > Micrococcales > Microbacteriaceae > Cryobacterium > Cryobacterium sp. TmT2-59. The sequence continues at coordinate 8,455 of NZ_SOGM01000091.1, forward strand.
TCGGTCGTTGAGCCCATCCGCGTTCTCCTTCGCTCGGAATCCCGGCCAGAGCCTAGCGTGATGACGTCGCTGCGGACAGGGGTCGGGTTCCGTTCGGTCCCGCCGGCGAGATCCCGCCGATCCCGTTCTCCAAGTGGGCAACGCGACCGGGGCTTGCCCTAGGTTTGGCGCGACAATCGCCCCTCCGGAGGGAGCTCCACCACTAGCGCAGAGTGACCCTTCGGAGCGCGCGACGGATGCTGAGAAGCATCACGCCCGCAGCCAGCAGCAACGCGCCGCCGCCGATCGGAAGCCCGACCTCGCTGCCGGTGGCCGCGAGCGTGGGCTGGCGGGCCGGAAGCGGGACAGAGGCACCCGCCGTCGTGGAGGGGGGAACTGCCGATGTGGCGGTCGTGTCCGTCGAAATTGAGGGCGGCAGGGCCGGTCCAGCTGCGCTGGTGATGACCTCATGGGCCGCGGACACGGCCGGGGCTACTCTGTTGACGGCCGTGATGGTGAACGTGGAGGTTCCGGCCGCTGTGGGCATCCCGGTGATCGCTCCCGTGCCGCCATCGAGCCGCAGGCCGGCGGGGAGTGCGCCCTGGGAAATGGCGAACGTCGGGGCCGGCGTCCCGGTGGCCGTGACTCTGAACGCGTAGGGGGTTCCGACCGTGGCCCGCGGCGGCGTGCGCGAGGTAAAGGCAGGGCTATCGGTCGTGGCCACGGTGCCGGTCGGCGCGCAGCCGGTGGGCACGGTCACGACGTTGGAATCCAGAGTCACCGCCGCGGTGTTCGCCAGGAGGCGGCCCGCGATGGTGGCTCCGGTGGTCGCCGTAATCGATTGGTTCGCCATGACTGTGCCCACGAATTGAGCCGCAGTTCCGAGGGTTGCTGAGCTGCCGACTTGCCAGAAGACGTTGCAGGAGCTCGCGCCGCCGGTGACCTCGATGCGACTGCCCGACCCGATGATCAGGGTGCTGTCGACCTGAAACACCCACACGGATGTCGCGCTGCCCGCCAGGGTCAGCACGCCATTGTCGGCCAGGGACAGTGCACCACCGGCGAACACACCGGGGCTGAGCGACAAGCCGGCGAGCTCGGCAACACCGGACGTGGTCGGGGTGAGGCCCGCGGCCGCGTTGTACGCCGTTGTCACGTCGCTTTGCGCCGCGCCGGCGCTCCCATCCGTCTGGTGCAGTGCCCCGGTGAAGCTGCCGTCCGGAGCGCCACCGAAGCCGGTGATCGAGGTTCCCGGGCTGACTCCCACGTCGCCGTTGATCACGGAGGGGCCCGTGTTCGTGACGGTGCTGGCACCGAGGACCCCGAAGGCCGCAGAGGCGCCGAGGTCGACGGGCCCGTCAATCGTGGTGGCCGCTTGCGCCGATGCCGCGGGCAACAACATACCGACCGCAAACACCAGACCGATGCCAGTCGCCATGCTCTTTCGGCTGTGCCTGATCGTGCTCACGAGTCGCTCCCATCGGTTCGGGAGTCAATGACGGCACCTCGAGCCGGACCCCCCGTGGAACATTCTAAACACAGGCTGAGACCCTCAATGTCGAACCCGGCCTCACTTTTGGGCAGGTAGACACGTGTCAAATGACCCACTGGTCGGGCTTTCGATGTCGGTGCGTGCGGGGCAGTCGGCGATGTTCGGGGTCTCCAGGCGCCGCTCGCAGTGAATCCCGCGCCTCTCAGACTCAGCCGCTCGGAAGGGCTTTACCACCCGGGTGGTGGGTCACCCCCCGAAACGTCCACCCCACCCGTTTCGTCAACCACTCCCGCCAGTGTTGGATTCGAGGCGATGCGGCGGTGGCACGCGGTTACCATTCACAGGACCCACCACAACTTTTCGTCCTAGTGCCGTCCACCACGAGGGAGTGTTCATGGCCTGGCTCCACCTCGACGCCGAAAGCATGCCTGTAGGGCGGCGCGGCAGGGAGGAACCGATAAGGCACAGGTTCCGAGGAGAGCGAAGCGGGCGTGACCGGCGGCGGGTACGGGTGGTTGGAGTAATTCTGGGCCTGAAGGGCACGCCGTATCTCGACCCCGAAACACCCTCGCAACATCTTCGCGATTCAACGCCCGCGACAGCGCGGGCATGACGAAAGACAGCCGCAAGAATATGTCGACGATCACAGTGACCCTCAACCACCCAGTGACCTCCGGACGATCCACAGTGATCCTCAAGGTCAACCGGCATGAACAGCTGCCTGCAGTTCTCGTTGACCCGCTTGACCACGAGGGAAAGGTCATCGCAGGGATGTGGCTTGCTGACGGCCATGGCGGGACCGTCTACGAACTGACCGAGCAGGTTCGGGCGGTGAGGACATGACTGAAAAGCGCAACACGAGTCCTGATCGGGAGCGCCTGCTCCCGACGCGACGACGCCCCGCTGCAGACACGAACGGTGACAAGACGTGGTCTGAGGGCCAGTTCCGCGCTCTCCTCGGGTCCGCTCCCGATGCGATGGTGATCGTCGACGCTGACGGTACGATCCTTCTTGTCAACGCACAGGTGGAGGTGCTTTTTGGCTACGTGAGGGATGAACTTCTCGGACAGTCTCTCGAGGTCCTCATGCCGATCGAATTCCGTGGCTGGTATCTGAGCCATCGATCCGAGTACTCGGCCAAGACAAAGACGAAGGCACAGGCACGGTCGATGGGACCCGACCTTGGACTTCTGGGTCTGCACCGCGACGGCAGGGAGTTTCCGATAGAGATTTCGCTCAGTCCTTTTGAGACCGACAGCGGAACGCTCGTGTCCAGCTCTATCCGTGATATCAGCGAACGGACCCAGGCCCAGGCTTCGACGCGAATGATGTCGATGCTGGTCGCATCCTCCGACGATGCCATTTTTGGTTACGACGTCGACGGTCTGATCACCGTGTGGAATCCGGCGGCTGAAGCGATGTTCGGATTCTCGGCGCCCGAGGTGATCGGCCAGCATCAGACCCTTATCGTCACGGTTGACGGCCGGGATCGAGGACTCGAATTGCAGGCCCAGGTCGCTGGCGGCGAGTCCGTGATCGGTTTGGAGTCGGTCGCACTGCACAAGGACGGATCACGCATCGTCGATATTTCGCTGACGATCTCTCCGATCTTCGACTCACGCAACATTGTGGCGGGCTGCTTCGGAATAGCCCGGAACATTTCGGAGTCCAAGCGTCGACAGATTGCCTCAGAAACTGACCAGGCACGCCTGGCAGCGGCCCAACAGATGGCTGGGATGGGCAGCTATGAAATCGACAGTGCGACCGGACAGCGATGGTGGTCAGATGAGTATTGGCGGATCCTCGGCCGCAATGGAACTGAGCCGGCATCGCGCGATTTGCTTCTGTCGTGCGTACATCCGCAGGACCGGGATCGTGTGGAGAGTCTCCTGCGGCGGCTCGATTCAGGATGGCCGACCCCGGAATTTACTTTCCGCATCATTCTGCAGTCCGGGGGAATTCGTTGGATGCGCTCACGCGCAGTTGTCATCAGGGCCGCGGATGGTTCGCCAATCAAAATCATCGGCATGATCATGGACATTACCGAGTTGCATCTAGCTGAGGCGCGACAACAAGAAGCCGAGACCAACTTTCGCCTGGGTTTCGACCGATCTCAGATTGGCATGGGGATGGCCGATTTGGATGGGCGACTGTTCCAGGTAAACGAGGCCCTGTGCACAATACTGGGCAGAACTCCCGAAGAAATCCGGGGCAAACGGACGCAGGATTTTCGGCATCCGTCACACCATGAGGGTGATCGTGCCTCGTTCTCCGGTTGGCTGAGTGGGGGATTCGAAGATACTCAGGCGGAACTTCAGTATGCCCGACCCAACGGACAGCCGGTCTGGGTGCAGCTAACGATGTCCCTTGTGCCTGACGTTAACGGCGAGCCGGGTTATTTCTTACTGCATATGCAGGACATCTCGTCCCGAAAATACGCCGAGGACCTCCTGGCTCACCAGGCCCTTCACGATCCCCTGACGGGGCTGCCAAACCGTCAGCTACTCGTCGAACGTATCGAACGCTCTTTGTCAACAGGACGAAGGACCGCCGGCTACGTGGGTGTGCTGTTCATCGACGTGGACCAGTTCAAGGTAATCAATGATGGATTAGGCCACGTGGCCGGCGACCGCTTGTTGGTGGGACTAACGCGACGGTTGAAGTTGATCGTTCGTCCCGGCGACACCCTTGCACGGTTCGGCGGCGACGAGTTCGTACTCGTCTGCGACAACATCGCGCCCTACGATGCGGAGCGGTTGGCCGAGCGAATAGTCACAATCGCCAAGGACCCTTTCGAGTTCGAGGGCAAGGAAGTCTTCGTCAGCGTGAGCGTTGGCATCGTTCTTGCTGACGATGATGCCGACGCCGATGCCAGCTCCATGCTCCTCCATTCAGATGTTGCAATGTATCGGGCGAAAGCGGACGGCAGGGCTCGCGTTGTGATGTACGACGAGGATATGCACCATCGAGCGTCGATGCGGCTTGAGACCGAATCCCAGTTGGCTCGCGCGATCTCCCGTGACGAGTTGCGCGTGTTCTACCAGCCGATTGTGGACATCTCGACTGAAGAAACGGTCGGCTTTGAGGCGCTCGTGCGCTGGGAGCATCCCGACCGAGGTTTCATTTCACCAACAGAATTCATCCCGATCGCTGAACAGACCGGGTCGATTGTTGCGATTGGCGAGTGGGTGCTGACTGAGGCCCTCAGGCAGGTCCAGGCCTGGCGCAGCCAGCTCGCTGAGTGCCATGACTTGACGATCGCAGTCAATCTATCGGCCAGACAGTTGCAGGATGCCAATTTTGTGCAGGTCGTGTCTGACATCATCACTCGGTCGGGCATCGACGCCTCGGCGGTGCACCTGGAAATCACGGAGTCCATGGTCATCAACAATCTGGATCTGGCCTCCGCCACCCTCTCTGGGTTGCGCGGTCTCGGGGTACGGCTCTCCCTGGACGATTTCGGTACCGGCTGGAGTTCCCTCACCTATCTCAAGCAGTTGCCCGTTCAGACCATCAAGATTGATCGCTCCTTCATCGATGGACTCGGGGGTAAGGATCCCCAGGCGCCGGCCTTCGTCAACGCCATCGTGAGTCTGGCGCGCGCACTGGAGATGGACGTCGTGGCCGAGGGAATCGAGACCAGGGAACAACTCAGCGAGCTTCGCCGTCTCGGAGGCAGCCTGGCTCAGGGCTATTTGTGGTCTCGCCCGCGGCCCCCGAAGGAAATACCCGGCTGGCTGGCCGAGGAGAAAATGCGCACGGTCAGATTGGCCGATTTGCGCGCGGTGAGCTGAACGGCGCGGGCGGCGCGTCAACTCGTGTGAGTGGACAGCAGCTTCCTGCGCCTGGCCTCATCCACGCAGCCTTGACGTCCGCTAACGCCCAGAGTGCTGAAAAGACGTTTGAGGTACCATTTCACCGTGTTGACACCCAGATGAAGGGTCTGGGCGATTTCACGATTGGAGCACCCCTGGGCCAACAGTATCAGGATCTCGTGTTCGCGCTCGGTCAACGTTGCACCGGTAATTTGGGCGCCTGATGAGGTCGTCTCTTGAAGGCGCGCGGAGGTAGTCGCGCTCTGGAGGAGAAGGCTCAGGAACTCTGGAAGACCGGGGGCCTGCGGTCCCTCCCATCGCCCGCCTCTCACCCTGTCTGCGACGTCCTGCACGATCTGAAGACACCCCGGACCGCCATCGAGGATGGGTCGCACCAAACCGAGTGCGTTGCACGTGACCAAGGCCGGGGTCAGGGCATCCATCGCCTCGACGCGCCGACCCGCATGCTGGAGCGTTGCAGCGAGTAGGATTTGGGCGCCCAAGTGCGCACGGGCTCCGCCGCGGGCTCTCGTCCGGTCGAGCAGCTCGTGAGCACGTTCTGCGGAGGCCGTGGCCAGATCTCGAGATGCATCCGGCGATAGGGCCGCTCGAATCTCGGTTGCGAGGGCGATCCTGTAATTCGTTTCGGCCAAGCCGCTACCCAGATCCCCGATCCGGTGCTGTTCGTCGTGCAGACCGGCCGGCAGAGTCCGGTCGGGTAGCTGGAAGTTGAATCCGAGCTGGATGCGTTCCGCGGCGATACACAGTCCGAGCCGGGTGAGCCCTAAAGTCTCGGCCACGTCTTCGCCCTCATCGAGAAGCGTCCTGGCCCCCACGTGATCGCCGCGCAGGGCCTTGATTCTGGCCAGGGTCGCAAAGGCGGAGATCATGAAATCGACCACTCCGCCTTCTGATCCCAATTCGTGAGCCTCCTCAAGCAAGAGTTCAGCCTTCTCCAGCGCGCCCCGTTCGTAGAGAAGCTGGCCGAGCATCGAGCTGGCCAGTTGCGCCGCATGAGAGTGTCGACCAGCGGAGCTCCGTGCAAGCTCAACTGCTGATCTGAAGAGGCGTTCTGCATCGTCGACTTCGAGTTGCTCGAAGGCAGCCAGACCGGCGAAACATCGGCCGTAGACGTCGCTGAACGGTCCGGACGTGAGCGCGTGAAATTGTGACGCCCAGTTCTGCTGCTCGGTTGCTTGTGAGTACTCACCCTCCTGGATCTTCTGGAAGGTGGAGATGTTGGCGGCGACGGACACAATCCAGGGACGGAGCCGGTTCGCTTCTGCAAAACAGGTTTGGTCTAGTTCGTCGACCAGGTCGAGCCTGTCCACGTACATGTCAATGCAGCATTGAACGACCAGGGCCTCAACACCGAGTTCAAACCGGTCATCCTGACTGAGAGAATCGTCGCACCGAACCAGGGCCTCCACCTTGTCGAGGGCGATCTGCGCCGCGCCCGATATGTGGAGAAGCGTGTTGGCCCAGGCGATTGCCATCTGAAGCTTGGCCTGATCCGCAACGGAACTGGCCGGTATCTTTCCCACCAGCACCAGCAAAGTCGCCATCCGGGAATGCTCGACAAGCCACATCGCGCGCGACTCAACAATGTCGACTGCGAAGTCGACCTGGCCGACTGCCAGAGCGTGATCAACGGCGTCGCTGGGATAGCCGTTCGATGCGAACCAACGCGCAGCGGCCAGGTTGAGTTCCACCGCTCGCCCCGGGAAGTCCCGTTCGAGTCGTCCCCGCAGGTAATCTTCGAACAAATGATGGTAGCGATACCAGCTTCCGTCTTCGTTCAGCGGCTGAAGGAATAGATTCTGAGCCTCAACACGCTCAAGCATGGCCTGACCCCGCACGACACCGGAGAGTGTCGACGCCAACTCCGCACAGATACGCTCAGTCACCGATGTTGTCAGCAGAAAATCAACCACGTCCGGTTCGAGGGCATCAAGCACGTTCTCGAGCAGATACTCGCCGATCGACTTCTGCCGACCCGAGAGCCGTCGGATCAGGTCGGACGCGTCGTGGTTTTCGCGCAGCGACAACGAAACCAGCTGGAGGGCAGCCACCCAACCTTCAGTCGTCCGGTGCAGGCTGGCCAGGTCGTCACGGTTGACGTCCAGGCCGTTGATGTCCACCAACAATGCTTGCGACTCGTCCTCGTCGAATCGCAGAGAACTCGCGTCCACTTCCAACAGCTGGTTCCTCACCATGAGACGACCAAGCGGGAGCCCAGACCTGGATCGGCTGGTGATCAGGAAGGACAGGCGGGAACTCCCCACATCCAGAAGGCGATGAATGACAGCACGGGTCCGGGAATCGGTGACGAGATGCCAGTCGTCCAGGGCAATGACAATGTTTTCACCGGCGGCATCCATGGCGTTGACCAGGGCGGGAACAACGTAGCGCTCAGCATCGTCGGGCTGTCCCTCGAGCAGAACCTGCCATTCGTCGTCCAACTCCGGCATTACCCGTCGGATCGCTTCCAACAGGTGGGACAAGAACCAGATCGTATTGTTGTCATCGCGGTCCAGCGAAAGCCACACGGTGGTCACGCCACGTGCATCCAGCGCCGCGAGCCATTGTGCGGCGAGTGTTGACTTACCGAAGCCTGCCGGGGCATGAATCAACGACAGTCGGCGGTGCTCACCAGCGCGGAGCAGGTCCGTGAGCCGAGCACGGGCGACCCAGTCCCCGACGGGCCTCGGAGGCTGGAATTTTGTCGTAACGCTTACAGGGGCGAACGGCAACGCCTCCTCCACTTCTCCTGCTAGTCAGGCATCAAGCTAGGCTCCAGGATCGCGGTTGCCGTCTCCGTGGCTTCCCCCGTCGCCTTCGCGTAAAAGATGCGGGCTCGCTTAAGTATGGGACCCGGCTGCTCAAATCCTGATTACGCCACTTACTTCTTCTCTCGCTTGGGCCACCTCCTTCTTTGCAGGGGCCCTGTGTTCCAACCAACCCCCGCGACAGGTGAGGCGCACGCCTCCTACTCCGCGGCGTGCGCCTCCAGGAACTCGTACACCTCGGTGTCGTCGACGCCGGGAAAGGTTCCGCTGGGCAGCGGGGACAACACATGGGCGTGCAGGCGCGCGCTCGGCCAGGCCTTGCCGGCCCACCGGGACGACATGTCCGACGCCGGGCGCCGGCAGCAGGACTCGTCCGGGCAGCGGGAGACCGCGCGCTGCGTGGTCTCCCGGCCCCGGAACCACCTGGCCTGCGCAAACGGAACGCCGACGCTGATCGAGAACTCGCCGCCATCCATCGCCCCGGTCTGGGTCGCCGACCAGAAGGTGCCCACCGGGGTGTCGGTGTACTGGTAGAACTCGGTGGTGCGGTTGGTGTGGGTGAAAGCGCTGCGGGCGCTCCACTGCTTGCAGACGAACTGGCCCTCGATCGACCCGGTCACGTCGGCGGGCAGGGGGAGCCCGTCGTTCTCGTAGCCCTTCTGCAGGGCGCCGTCGCCCGTGACGCGCAGGAAGTGCAGGGGCATGTCCAGGTGTGAGGTGGCCAGGTTGGTCAGCCGCAGCGCGGCGGCCTCGTGGGTCACCCCGAACGCGTCCCGGAAATCCTCGACCGACAGCTCGCGCTCCCGCTTCGCGTGTGAGAGGAAGGCGACCGAGGCATCCTGCGGCATCAGGCAGGCGGCCGCGAAGTAGTTGATCTGCAGCCTCTGCCAGAGAAACTCGGCGTAGCTGTTCGGACGTTCGTGCCCGAGCAGCCGGTGCCCCATCGCCTGCAGGGCCATCGAGCGCAGGCCGTGGCCGCCGGGGATGGAGGCCGGCGGCAGGTAGATCCGGCGGTTGACGAGGTCGGTGACCGACCGGGTCGAGCCCGGCAGGTCGTTGACGTAGATCAGGCTGAAGCCGAGCTGCTCGGCCATCACACTCACCTCGCGGTGGGTGAGGGCGCCAAAGACGTGACCGGATGCCCGCACCCGGTCCTCGGCGAGCTGCTCGATGTCGGGCATGTAGTTGTCCTGGTCGCGCATCCGCTCGCGCAGTTCCGTGTTCGCGCGACGGGCTTCCTCGGGTGTGGCGATGGCCTCGCTGGCCCGGCGGGCGAGTTCGCGGTGCAGGCCGAGCAGGGATTCGATCGCCGCCAGCGGCATCCCCTTCGTCACCTTCACCTGGGGCAGGCCGAGCGCCCCGTAGAGCGGGTTCTTCTGCGCGCGCGCCAGCTCGATCTCGAGGGCGGCCCGCGTGTTCGGCGCTTCAGTGTTCAGCAGATCGATGACCTGCACGTCGAGCGCCGTCGCCAGGGCCTGCAGGGTGGAGAGTTTGGGCTCCCGCCGACCGTTCTCGATCAGTGAGAGCTGGCTGCCGGCCAGGCCGACGCGCTCGCCGAGCTGGTCGAGCGTGAACCCACGCTCAGACCGGTAGTGACGGATGCGGAGTCCCAGCGTGATCAGGTCTGATGAGCGTGTTGGCATTCCTTAACGATAGTGAAAGAATCGCGTTTCTTAACGCTGCTATCTCCGCAGCGGCTGCGATTCATGCCGCATTGTTGATTCAGAGGGCGAAGTTACTTGCCCAAATCGACTTCACACCGCTGGTGTCACGCCGGATCGACCACGAAAGGCCAGGAGATGACCATCGCGAATTCCCACGTACAGACCGGCGGAGGCGAGTCCAGCAAAGCTGCCGGGACCACCGATCCCAACCTTCAGGCCTGGGTCGACGAGATCGCCCGCCTGACCCAGCCCGACGCCATCGTCTGGTGCGACGGCTCGCTTCGCGAGGCCGACGTCCTGGCGAAGCAGCTCGTCACCGAGGGCAAGCTCATCCACCTGAACCCCGAGTGGCGTCCGAACAGCTACCTGGCCCGCACGAGCCCGTCGGACGTGGCGCGCGTCGAAGACCGCACCTTCATCTGCTCGGTCAACCCCGACGACGCCGGCCCCACCAACAACTGGGCCGACCCGGACGCGATGCGCGGCGAGCTGCAGGGCGTCTTCGCCGGCAGCATGCGCGGCCGCACCATGTACGTCGTCCCGTTCTCGATGGGCCCGCTCGGCGGCCCCATCTCCCAGCTCGGCGTCGAGGTCACCGACTCTCCCTACGTCGTGCTGAACATGGGCATCATGACCCGAATGGGCCAAAAGGTGCTGCACATGATCGAGGCCGGAGCCCCCTGGGTGCACACCGTGCACAGTGTCGGCTACCCGCTGGTCGACGCCGAGGGTCGCCGCCGCGAAGACACCACCTGGCCCTGCAACGACACCAAGTACGTCGTGCAGTTCCCGGAGACCCGTGAGGTGTGGTCGTTCGGTTCGGGCTACGGCGGCAACGCGCTGCTCTCGAAAAAGTCGTTCGCGCTGCGGATCGCATCCGTGATGGCCCGCGACGAGGGCTGGCTGGCCGAGCACATGCTGCTGATCAAGGTCACGTCGCCGGAAGGAGGCGTGTCCCATCTGGCCGCGGCCTTTCCGTCCGCCTGTGGCAAGACCAACCTCGCCATGCTCCGCCCGACGATTCCGGGCTGGAAGGTCGAGACCATCGGCGACGACATCGCGTGGCTGCGCCCCGGCCCCGACGGCCGCCTGTACGCGATCAACCCGGAGGCCGGCTTCTTCGGCGTCGCGCCCGGCACCGGCGAGGTCACCAACCCCACGGCCGTGGCCACGGTCTGGGGCAACACCATCTTCACGAACGTCGCCCTGCGCGACGACGGCGACGTCTGGTGGGAGGGTCTGACCGAGACCACCCCCAGCCACCTGATCGACTGGGAAGGCAACGACTGGACCCCAGCGTCCGGCCGCCCCGCCGCGCACCCCAACTCCCGGTTCACCGTCGCCGCCGCGCAGTGCCCGTCCATCGCCGACAACTGGGAGGCGTTCGGCGGCGTGCCCATCGACGCCGTCCTCTTCGGCGGCCGCCGGGCGACGAACGTGCCGCTGGTGGCCCAGGCCCGCTCCTGGAAGCACGGCGTGTTCATGGGCGCGACCATCTCCTCGGAGAAGACCGCGGCCGCAGAGGGAACCGTGGGCGAGCTGCGCCGCGACCCGTTCGCGATGCTCCCGTTCTGCGGGTACAACATGGCCGACTACTGGGCGCACTGGCTGAAGGTCGGCAAGGGGCTGGGCAGCAAGGCACCGGAGATCTTTCAGGTGAACTGGTTCCGCAAGGGCCCCGACGGCAGCTTCCTGTGGCCCGGTTTTGGTGAGAACTCTCGCGTGATCGAGTGGATCGTTCGCCGGATCGAGGGCTTCGCGGATGCCCAGGACACCCCGATCGGCTACCTCCCGCTCGAGGGCGGACTCGACCTCAAGGGCCTGGACCTGTCTCCGACCGAGGTGGAGCAGCTCTTCCACATCGACAACACGTCGTGGCTGGCCGAGTGTGACCTCACCGAGGAGTATTTTGCCAAGTTCGGCGACCGCGTGCCGCCGGCTCTCCTGGCCGAGCTGGCCAGCGTGCGCTACAACCTACGCAAGGCGTAGCACCGCGGCCTCGCGGCCTCCGAGGCGATCGCCCAACGAATTCGACGGAGATTTGGCGCTAAAAAGCCGGTTTGGCTGGTCTGAACCGCTTCAGAACGGAAAATCTCCGTCGAATTGGTTCACGGGGCGGCGAAAAGGTTTGGGTGCCGGGCGGGGACGGTCGTAAAATGCTGCCAGTCGGGCGGGGTCCCGGCGGGAAGTCGCAGGTTCCCATGCATGACGACGGCGCGCTCGTGGAGAAACGCATCGACCGGTTCGTTCGGGAGCGGCTGCGCCCGGCGGTGCACCGGGCATCCGTGCCGCTGCGGGTCGACGCCTGGTCGGTGACGGATGCCCCGGTGCCCTTCAGCGAGGCCGTGCGCCAGTCCTACACGGCGTTCGGCACGGGCCGGGCCTGGGGCCGGCCGTGGGGCACGACCTGGTTCCACGTGACGGGGACGGTGCCCGCCGAGTGGGCGGGGGAGGCCGGCACCCGCGTCGAACTCGTCGTCGACCTCGGGTTCAGCCGGGCGACGCCCGGGTTCCAGGCGGAGGGGCTGGTCTGGACCCCGGACGGGATCATCCTCAAGGCGGTCGAACCGCGAAACCGCAGCGTGCCGCTCCGGGCCCGGCCCGGCGGACAGGTCGACCTGTACATCGAGGCGGCCGCCAACCCGGACGTCACCTCCGGGTTCACGTTCGTGGCCACCGACCAGGGCGACCCGGCCACGGCCGGGACCGATCAGATCTACCGGCTGAAGCGGGTGGACCTCGCCCTCCGGGATGAGGCCGTGTGGCAACTCTCCCAGGACTTCTGGACCCTGACCGGGCTGATGCGGGAGCTGCCGGTCGGGCTGGCCCGGCGGGCGGAGATCCGGCGGGCGCTCGAGAGCTGTATCGACGCGATGGACCCCGACGACGTGGCCGGCACCGCCGGACTCGGCCGGGCCGCCCTCGCCGCGGTGCTCGCCCGCCCCGCGAACGCCAGCGCGCACCGGCTGCACGCGGTGGGGCATGTGCACATCGACAGCGCCTGGCTCTGGCCGGTTCGGGAGACGGTGCGGAAGGTGGCCCGCACGTTCTCGAACGTGCTGTCCCTGATGGAGGAGAATCCGGATTTCGCGTTCGCCGCCTCATCCGCCCAGCAATACGCCTGGCTCAAGGAGCACTACCCCGAATTGTTCGCCCGCGTGAAGGCGCAGGTCGCGGCCGGCCGGTTCGTGCCCGTCGGCGGGATGTGGGTGGAGTCGGACACGAACATGCCCGGCGGGGAGGCGCTGGCGCGGCAGTTCGTGACCGGGAAGCGCTTCTTCATCGAGGAATTCGGGGTGGAACCGCTCGAGGTGTGGCTGCCGGACTCGTTCGGCTATTCGGCCGCGCTGCCGCAGATCATGGTGGCAGCCGGGTCCCGCTGGTTCCTGACCCAGAAGACGTCCTGGAACGAGACCAACTTGATGCCGCACCACACCTTCCGCTGGGAAGGGATCGACGGCACGCAGATCTTCACCCACTTTCCGCCGGTGGACACCTACAACGCGCAGCTGTCGGGGGAGGAACCGGCCCGGGCCGAGCGCCAGTACGCCGAAAAGGGCGCGGCCAACACCTCGCTCGTGCCGTTCGGCTGGGGCGACGGGGGAGGCGGTCCGACCGAGGAGATGATCGCCGCCGCCCGCCGCACCGCGTCGCTGGGGGGTTCGCCCACGGTAGAGCTGTCGACACCGCGGCGCTTCTTCGAGGCGGCCGAGGCGGAGTACCCCGAGCCGCCGGTCTGGTCGGGGGAGCTCTACCTCGAGTTCCACCGCGGCACGTACACCTCGCAGGCCCGCACCAAGCGCGGCAACTGCCGCAGCGAGCACCTGCTGCGGGAGGCGGAGCTGTGGGCGTGCGCGGCATCCGTCTCGTCGGGCGCCGAGTACCCGTACGACGCGCTCGAGCAGGCCTGGCAGACCGTGCTGTTGCAGCAGTTCCACGACATCCTGCCGGGCTCGTCGATCGCGTGGGTGCACCAGGAGGCGGAGCGCAACTACGCCGCCGTCGCGGATGCCCTCACCACCCTGATCGAGGTGTCGGCGCGGCAGATGTGCGGGGCCGGTGACGGCGCGGTCACGCTCAACGCCGGGCCATTTCCGTCGGAGGCATATCAGGGCTGGGGGGTGGCGAGGCGACCGAGACGGATGCCGTCAGCACCCCGCCGGCACCCCGCGCCACGGTGCGCCGCTCGCCCGCCGGCCTCGTGCTCGACAACGGCCTCGTGGCCGTCACGATCGACGCTGACGGGCTCTTCTCCTCCGTTGGTCGACCTCGCCGCGGCCCGAGAGCTGATGCCCCGCGGCGCGCGCGGCAACCTGCTCCAGCTGCACCGGGACACCCCCACCCAGTGGGACGCCTGGGACATCGACGAGCACTACAAGCGCAACACGGTGGACCTCAGCGCGGCCGAGTCCGTGGAGGTGTTCGCCGATGCGCCTGAGCAAGTCGGCGTTCGGGTCACGCGCACCTTCGGCTCCTCCCGCCTGGTCGAGCGGATCACCCTCGCGGCCGGGTCGCCGGCGATCGACCTGCACCTCGAGATCGACTGGCACGAGAAGCAGAAGCTGCTGAAACTGGCGTTCCCGCTGGATCTGCACGCCGACCGGGCGGCATCCGAGATTCAGTTCGGTCACGTGTTCCGGGCCACGCACACCAACACGTCCTGGGACGCCGCCCGCTTCGAGACGGTCGCCCACCGTTGGGTGCACGTGGGTGAGCCCGGCTACGGGGTGGCCGTGGCCAACGACTCGACCTACGGCCACGACATCGGCCGGTCGACCGGCCCGGACGGCCGCACCCGGACGACCGTGCGGCTGTCGCTGCTGCGCGCGGAGGTGTTCCCGGACCCCGCCGCCGACCAGGGGCGCCACGAACTGCGGGTGTCGCTGCGGGTGGGCGCCGGCATCCCCGAGGCGGTCGCGGAGGGCTACCGGCTCAACCGGCCGCTGCGCACGGTGGACGGGGTGAGTGCCGCCCGCGTGGAACATCTGATCGAGGTCGACAACCCCGCGGTGGTGGTCGAGGCGGTCAAGCTGGCCGAGGACCGCAGCGGGGATCTGATCGTGCGGCTCTACGAGGCGCACGGGTCGCGGGCGCGGGCGCGGGTCATCCGTCATTTCGAGGCGACGGATGTGACCGAAACCGATCTCCTGGAACGCCCCCTGGCCGCCGGCGCCGCCACGCTCTCGGCGGACGGTCCCGCGCTGGCCCTCGAGCTGCGTCCCTTCCAGCTGGTCACCCTGCGCTTCGCCCGCCCGTAGGCGCCCGCTCGTTCATTGGCCAGCCGAACCGGACCCGGCCGCCCGGCTGACCAATTCGACGGAGATTTTGGCCGAATCGGGCGTTTCAGGCCCGAAACCGGCGTTCTAGAGCAAAATCTCCGTCGAATTGGTTCAGGCCATTCGTACGGGCCGAGTCCCGAGACCAGGGGGCGCTAGACGAGCAGCTGGTGCTTGGCCAGCTCGCGGTAGAGCGGAGTGGACGCCACCAGCTCGGAGTGCGTGCCGGTGCCGATGACCTGGCCGTGGTCGAGCACCACGATCTGGTCGGAATCGACCACGGTCGACAGGCGGTGCGCGATCACGATCAGGGTGCGGTCGACGGCGACCGCGTCGATCGCGGCCCGCATCTTCTGCTCGTTGACGCCGTCGAGGCTCGAGGTGGACTCGTCCAGCAGCAGGATCGGCGGGGCCGCCAGCAGCGCCCGGGCGATCGCGAGCCGCTGGCGTTCGCCGCCGGAGAGCATGACGCCGGACTCGCCGACCGCCGCGTTCAGGCCGGCGGGGTCACGGTCGAGCACCTCGGTCAGGTTCACCGCGTGCAGCACCGCGATGCACTCCTCGTCGGTCGCGTCCGGCGTCGACAGGGTGAGGTTGTCCCGCAGCGAACCGGCCAGCACGGGCGCGTCCTGCTCGACATAACCGATCTGGGAGCGGAGCGCGGCGCGGTCGAGGGTACGGATGTCCAGACCGCCCAGGCGCACGACCCCGGCGGTCGGATCGTAGAAGCGCTCGATCAGGGCCAGGATCGTGCTCTTCCCGGCGCCGGACGGGCCGACCAGCGCGGTGCGCAGTCCGCGCGGGGCGCTGAACGACACGCCGCGGAGGACCGGGCGGGGTTCGCCGGCGGCCTCGGCGTCGGCGCGCTCGGCCGCCCGTTCCGCGGCCCCGCGCTCCGGGGACTCGCGATCCGCCGCGTCCAGATCGGCGTCGATCAGGTCGGGTTCGGCCAGGACCTCCTCGAACACGGCGGGCACGACGATGGCGGCCTCGAGAATGGGCGGCACGACGAACCCGGGCTCCGAAGCCGAAGATTCAGAACCAGAGTCAGCACCTGATTCAGCACCAGCAGCCGCAGTACCGGCGCCAGACGCCGCATCCGCCGACTCCGGAGCCGCGACCGCATACCCGAAGTGCACGTTCTCGAACGAGATCGCCGGCGCATCCGGCCGCACCGATTCGTTCGCGGCGCCGACCGTCATGGCCAGCGGCGCGATGTCGCGGTCGAACTGGTCCTCGGCGGGCAGGTCGATGATCTCCTGGATCCGGCCCAGTGCGCCGAGCGCCGCGTTCACCGAGGTGATGGCCCCGAACGCCTGGCCGAGCGGCACGATCATCAGGAACAGGAACAGGATGAACGCGATCAGGTTCGCGATCGTGATCGCGCCGCTGGCGACGCGGAAACCGCCGACGCCCAGCACGACCAGAAAGGACACCTGCATCGCGATGCCCGCGATCGGCACGACCAGCGCCGAGATCTTGGCGACCTGGATGCCCATCCGCCAGGCTCCCTTGGCGTCTTCTTCGACGGCCGCGACCTCCCGGTCGGTGGCGTTGGAGGCGCGCACGGTGCGCACGGCGCTGATGGCGCGCTCGACACTGGCGGCCAGGTCGCCGACCTTGGCCTGGGCGGCGAGGCTGGCGGTACGGATGCGCTGCGACAGCAGTGTGACGGCGACCACCGACACGGCGATCACGAGCACGGTCAGTCCGAGCAGCACCGGGTCGATCACGAGCATCGCGATCAGGGCACCGACGAAAGTGAGCGACCCGCCGATCGCTTCGACGAGGCCCTGGGTGAGCACGGCCCGCAGCAGGGTGGTGTCCGAGCCGACCCGGGACACCAGGTCCCCGGTGCGGCGGGTGTCGAATTCGCTGATCGGGAGGCGCAGCATCCGGCCGATCAGTTTGCGGCGGCTGGAGAGCACGACCCCCTCGCCGGTGCGCTGCAGCAGATAGTGCTGGTAGCCGCTGATCAGGCCGGAGACGATCACGAGCGCGATCAGCGCCCAAACCAGGCCATCCAGCGGCTGGCTCTTCTGCACGGTGGTGATGACCTGGCTGACCAGAAGCGGCTGGGCGAGACTGGCGAGCGCGCCGAGGATGCTCAGGACGATCACGAAGCCGAGCACCTTCTTGTGCTCGAGCAGGTAGGGGAGCAGCTGGCTGAACTTCGCGCGCGGCCCGCTCGTGTCGCCGCGGCGCCCCATCCGGCCGATGCGCCCGCGGGCGGCCGGGGCAGCGGCCGGGGCGGCGGG
>NZ_SOGM01000083.1:0-28414 GCF_004403545.1 Cryobacterium sp. TmT2-59
ACCAAACCCCAGGTGGGCAGATCTGTTGGCCATGAGTGGGCAGTTTTCATGGCCACCAGCGGGCATTCCTACTGGCCGCCAGTGGGCAGTTCGGATTGGCCATTGACACCGGGCGGGGGCGCCGTCGCGGCGCAGGTTCGGTGCGCCGGCGCACGGTGGAACCTGCGCCCGCGCGCACAACCTGCGCCACGACAACGACAACGGGGGAGGGACGGTGCTCGGCCGGCCTCGGCGCGCAAGACCACGACCACCGGGACCAGAATGTCCTCGTGGGGGAGCCTGATAGTGAGTCGCGCCTCCGCCTCCGCCTCCGCCTTCGCCTCCACAACCGTCTGCCAGGTGCACGCAGAGGGCTACTGGCATGCGAACCATCGGGCGAGAGTGCCCATTCCGGTCGAGAGTTGTCAACGACTGGTGAATACTGACCCCGTGGCACCGGCCACTCTCGACCGGAATAGGCACAGTCGAGGCACGAGGCACGAGGCACGAGGCACGAGGCACGAGGCACGAGGCACGAGGCGGGGCCCAGAGGTCTGGGAAGTTAGAGGGCTGGGTGCCTGGGGATCCGGGTGGCTGGCGGTGCCGTGCCCTGGCGGGCGGGCGGGCGGCTACGGGGCCGGGGCCAGGGCGGTGGAGGAGGGGGCGCCGTTGAGCACGTCGAGAGTCCAGCCGGCCTGGTCGTGGGCCACGACCGTGAGGGCCGCGTTGGAGATGGTGCCGATCGGGCGGTCGAGGATGCGCATGAGGCTCAGCCGGATCAGCGTGCCGTGGCTGACGACGATGATGCGGGCACCGGGGTGCTCCTCGGCCAGCGCTAGCAGGGCATCCGCGCCGCGCGCGGCGACCGTCGCTTCCGCCTCGGCGCCATGGAATCCGCCGATGCCGGTGGGGTCGCCCGGGAGACGGAGCGCGTCCAGCTCCGGGCCGGCGCCGAGGCCCTCCGCGGGGCCATAGTCGCGCTCGACGATCTGCCCGATGCGACGGGTGACGGTGAGGCCGAGACCGTCGGCGATCAGATCGGCCGTCTCGGCCGCGCGGCTGAGGGGCGAGGAGACGACGAAGTCCCACTCGTAGTCGGCCAGGTGGCCGACGGCATCCGCTGCCTGGCCCCGTCCGGTGTCGTTGAGCGGGATGTCCGAAAGACCCTGGATGCGGAGCGCGGCATTCCAGTCGGTCTGGCCATGGCGGATAAGGGCGAAGGTAGTTGTGGAACTCACCGCTCCATTGTCCCTCGGCGGCAGGCCGTTCAGGTGACCGGGGCCGACGCGAAGAGCACTCGCGCACTGGAAACGAGATCGGTGGCGGTGAAGATCCGGGTGAGATCCAGGCCGGTGGCGCGTGCTCCGCGTTCCTCGGCGTCGCTCTGCGGGGCCAGCCGTCCCAGCATGACCCCTCCCAGGGCGCGCACGGCGCACGCCGCGATCACGCCCTCCGGCGTGCCGCCGATGCCCATGACCAGGTCGATCTCACCGCCCGGGGTGGCGGCGACGATGGCCGGGGAGACGTCGCCTTCCCGGGCGCGGATCACCCGGGCGCCGGCGAACTCGAGCTCCCGGATGAGTTCGACGTGGCGGGGCTTGTCGAGCACGGCGACGGTGAGTGCGGACTCCGGTACGCCGCGAGCGGCCGCCAGGGCACGCAGGTTCTGCGTCGCGGGGGCACTCAGGTCGAGCACGCCGCGCCCGACGGCGGCGGAGATGAGTTTGTCCATGTAGAAGACCCCGGCCGGGTCGAACATCGTTCCCCGCGGGGCGAGGGCGATCACGCAGACCGCTCCCGGCAATCCGAGGGCGGCGAGGGTGGTGCCGTCGAGCGGGTCGACCGCGATGTCGCACTCCGGTCCGAGGCCCGAGCCGAGGCGCTCCCCATTGGCGAGCATGGGTGCCTGGTCCTTCTCGCCCTCGCCGATGACGACGGTTCCGGTGAACGGCGCGGTCATCAGGACGGCGCGCATGGCCGAAACGGCGGCCTGGTCCGCGGCGTTCTTGTCGCCGCGGCCCACCCGCGGCCGGGCCGCGTGCGCGGCCGCCTCGACCGAGGCGCGCACAGCCTCGACCAGCTCGGACGGCCACCCGGCGGCGCCGATGACGGTGGGGTCGGTGCGGGGGCTGGAAGGGGTGTGCTGAGGAATGGGGCACCTCGTTGATCAGGCTGCAGCCAGGTGACTGTTGCTCAAAAGCCTACCGGCGCGGGGCCGTGAGGGGATCAGGCGAGGAGCTCGCGGATGTCGGCGGCGGTGAGCGCCGTGCCGCGGGCCGCCCCATCCGTCATCACGCTCTCGAACAGGCGGGCCTTCGTGGCCTTGAGGGCCATCACCTTCTCCTCGATCGTGTCGCTGGACACCAGCCGGTAGACGAAGACGTTCTTCGTCTGCCCGATGCGGTGCATGCGGTCGACCGCCTGGGCCTCCGTGGCCGGGTTCCACCACGGGTCGAGCAGGATGGCGTAGTCGGCCTCGGTGAGGTTCAGCCCGAAACCGCCGGCCTTGAGGCTGATCAGGAAGACCGAGTCGTCGCCGGTCTTGAAGTCGCTGATGACCTTCGCCCGGTTGCGGGTCTTGCCGTCCAGGTAGGAGTAGCTGATCCCGGCGGCATCCAGTCGGGTGCGCGCCTTGCCCAGGTACTGGGTGAACTGGCTGAAGATGAGGGTGCGGTGCCCGCCGGCCACGATGTCGCCCAGCAGTTCGAGGAGCACGTCGAGCTTGGTCGACGGGGTGTCGGCATACTTCTCGTCGTAGAGACTCGCGTCCAGGCTGAGCTGGCGCAGCATGGTGAGCGAGCGGAAGATCTCGAACCGGTTCGAGTTCAGGTCGTCGATCAGCCCGAGCACCTTCTGCCGTTCCCGCTGCAGGTGGGTGTCGTACACGACCCGGTGCTTCGGGTGCAGGGTCACCTCCAAAACCTGCTCCTGCTTGGCCGGCAGG
Organism: Cryobacterium sp. TmT2-59; assembly: GCF_004403545.1. Taxonomy (NCBI): domain Bacteria; kingdom Bacillati; phylum Actinomycetota; class Actinomycetes; order Micrococcales; family Microbacteriaceae; genus Cryobacterium; species Cryobacterium sp. TmT2-59. The sequence goes on from NZ_SOGM01000083.1 coordinate 2,924, forward strand.
TCACCGGCCACCTGCTCCTTGGTGCGGCGCAGCATGAACGGGCGGATGCGGCGGCGCAGCTGGTCGAGCTTCTCACCGTCGGCATCCTTCTCGATCGGTTTCTGGTAGTAGTCGACGAACCTCCCGGGGCTCGGGAAGAGCCCCGGCGCGGTGATCGAGAGCAGCGACCAGAACTCCATCAGGTTGTTCTCCAGCGGGGTGCCGGTGATCGCGAGCTTGAACGGGGTCGTCAGGCGGCGGGCGCACTGGTGGGCCCTGGACTTGTGGTTCTTCACGAACTGGGCCTCGTCGAGGAGGAGCCCCGACCAGGCCAGGGCGTCGTAGTCGCCGAAATCCAGGCGGAACAGCGTGTACGAGGTGACGACGACATCGGCGCCGGCGTGCAGGGAGGCCAGGGTGCGGCTGCGCTTCCCGGCGGTCTCCGTGATCGCCTCGACGCGGAGGCCGGGCGCGAACCGGGCGCACTCGGCGGCCCAGTTGGAGACGACGCTGGTGGGTGCCACGACCAGGAACGGCGCCGAGGGCCCCGGCTGCTCCCGCACCCGTTCCATCAGGGCGATCGTCTGCAGGGTCTTGCCGAGCCCCATGTCGTCGGCCAGGATTCCGCCGAGCTGGTGGTCGTAGAGGAAACCCAGCCACTCGAACCCGGACTGCTGGTAGGCGCGGAGGGTGGCCTGAACCTGCTCCGGCACGGCCAGTGGCGGGATCCGGGCGACATCGGTCAGGCCGGACACCGTCTCCCGCCACGCCGCCGCCTGTCCGGCCACGATCCCTAGGGCCTGCAGTTCCTCCCAGAGGTCGGCCTGGAACGGGCTGATTCCCAGGGGTCCGGCGCCGGCGCCGGCATCCTGCAGGCTTCGGGCCTCCTCGATCAGGCGGCGCAGCGCGTGCAGTTCGGGCCGGTCGAGGCTGAAGTAGGTGCCGCTCTCGAGGATCATCAGCTGCTGCCCGGTGGCCAGCGCCCGGAACAGGCCGTCGAACGGGATTTCCTCGCCATCGATGCTGACGCTCACCTGCAGGTCGAACCAGTCGCGGTCGTCGGCGCGGGCGGAGGTGCCGACGCTGATCACCGGCGGAGCGTCGGCCGGGCGGTACTGTGGGGCATCCGCGGAGACGCTCACCTCCACGTCCGGCGACGACTCCAGGACGGGTATCACGGTGTCGAGGAACTCGATCATCGGAGGTCCGGCGAGGGTGGCCTGCTCGATCAGGAGGGGCCGGCCGGCCTGTTCCCCGACCAGGCCGGGGAACTCGACCAGGGGGTCCCGGATGCCGCGAAGGATGCGTTCCTCGCCGGCGGTGTCGCGGTAGCGGGTGTCGTTCGGCGTGGGCCGAAGGGCCTGCCGGTAGCCGGGATAGCGCCAGTCCCAGTGCAGGGTGATCCGGGCATCCGGCTGGTGGGTGAGGGTCAGGGCCAGGACCGGCTGCGGGGACTCCGGCGGCTGGAAGGAGTCGTCCCGGCTGGTCAGGGACACCCGGTTGCGGAGGAACGGGTAGAACTCGGCCAGGAAGGCGGGCTCGTCGGCCGGGGGGATGGCGATCGAGTCGGCCATGGCGAGGTCGCGGAGTTCGCGGTCGATCGGGCCGGTCAGCGGCGCCAGTGTGAGCCGCGGTTCGGCCACGCCGGCCACGTCTTCCCAGCTGTAGACGCCGTGGGCGGGTTCGCCGATGAAGCCGAACCCGCGGCGCGGCAGCGGGCGGTCGCCGAGGACCACCGCCGGGGCCAGGGTGAGCCCGGCCGGCGACCGCCGGATGTCCAGTTGCAGGCCGGCCGCCTCGGCGGACACGAGCACAGGCTCCTGACCGGCCGTGGCGGAGATCAGGGCCAGCCGGGCGGCGCGCGCCTCCTCGAGCAGGTCCCAGAACGACCGGTCGGGGAAGGCGTCGACCCGGATCCACTGGCTGGCGGCCGCGTAGTACGGGCGGCCCGCGGAATGCAGCGCGTACAGGGCCGAGAGCACGCGCAACTGCGCCTGATCGAGTGCCCCGCGGTCGTAGGTCATGTTGTCCCAGGTGATGCTGCCGCGGATCCACTTGCCCTTCTTGCCCATGATCATCGGGCGGGCGACCAGGCGCCGAACGGGGGTCGAGTCGGCGAATGACGTGCGTTCCGGCGCGAGCAGCTGGAACTGCAGGGCCAGGCCCAGACTCGTGCCGGCGGGCTGGACATCCGGCCGGGTCAGGGGCGCCAGGGCGCTCCGCCACGTCGGCGTCGACGAACGGGGCGCCGAACGGGACGACGACGGAAACAATGGCGGAGACGAGTGGACGGCGGGACCGGTGGGTGGCCCGGTGGGCGGCTCGGACCGGGGGCTCCCGGGTCCGGTCAGGTCCCGGGCCGCTTCGGCGATGGCGATTCCGCTGTCGACGAGCAGGGCCGCGACATGCTTGCAGTTGCGTGTCACCGGGCAGGTGCAGACCCCGGATGCCTTCAGCACGGCCCTGGAGGCGCCCACTGTGAACGACACGCTCACGCTGTACGGACTGGGGCTCGAGCCCTCGACCTCTCCGAAGAGCTGCGTGCCGGTACTGGACCAGGCCGAGGAGGCGACATGTCCAGTGCGGGCATAGCGTTCGCCCCGCGAGAAGGCCTGGCTGCCCACGAGCAGTGCGATCTCGTGAGAGGTCAGGGTGAAAGGCATAGGGGAGACGATTCCATCCGGTGGTCGGTCCTCATTCTCCCATGCGCATGATCACGGTTACTGCATGTGCAGGTGCTCCTTGGAGGACCCCTGCGTGAGCGTCTTGCCCTGGAAGAAGGCCGGGTTGACGCTGCGCTGAATCAGCATGAGCACGATCCCGCCGATGAAGAGCACCATTGCGAGGATGAACACGAGTCCGACCCCACCGATGTTCGAGCCGCTGCCGTACTCAGGGTTCATGCTGTCGTACAGCGTGGTCGCGAAAATGACGAGCAGGATGACGCCGCCGAGCAGCGGCGCCAGGAACTTGAGCAGGAACGCGCGGATGGCGCCGAGGGCCTCGGAACGGAAGTACCAGACACACGCAAACGCGGTGACCCCGTAGTAGAAGCAGATCATCATGCCCAGGGTGAGGATCGTGTCGGTGAGCACGTCGGTGCTGAGCACCCGCATCACGGCGTAGAAACCCCAGGCCACGATGCCGGCCATCAGGGTGGCGAAACCCGGCGACTTGTAGCGGGGGCTGATCGACGCGAACCGCTTGGGGAAGGCCTGGTAGTGCCCCATCGACAGCATTGTGCGCGCCGGCCCGACGAAGGTGGACTGCAGGGACGCGGCTGAACTCGACAGCACCGCCAGCGACATCAGGATGGCGAAGGGGCCCATCACCGGCCCGGCGAGGGCGGCGAACACATTGCCCTGGATCTCCTCGTTGCCGAGACCCAGTGCGCCGGTTCCGACGCCGGAGAACATCAGGGTCGCGACCGCGATCAGGATGTACAGCGCGAAGATGATGCCCACGGTGAGCGTGGCCGCGCGCCCGGGGGTGGTCTTGGGGTTCCTGGTCTCCTCGTTCATGGTGAGGGTGACGTCCCAGCCCCAGAAGATGAAGATCGAGAGCGAGACGCCCGCGGCGAACGCAGTGAACGAGGGGGCGAGGAACGGGTTGAACCAGTCCGCGCTGAAGGCGAGGGCATCGAAGGCGCTGCCTTCGGCGACCTGCACCAGGGCGGCGACGCTGAACCAGACCAGCACGATCAGCTGGAAGGCCACGAGCACGTACTGCACCGCCTTGGTGGTCTCCATGCCGCGGTAGGAGATGTAACAGGCCGCCACCATGAACACCAGACAGGTGAGCACGTTGATCAGCACGTTGCCGGTGAGGTCGGCGAGGTCGGGGTTGCCGAAGAGCTGGGCCAGCATGAGATAGAAGAAGTCGACGGCGACGCCGGCGAGGTTCGATAGGACGACCACGGTCGCCACGATGAGTCCCCAGCCGCCCATCCAGCCCAGCCATGGCCCGAAGGCGCGGGTGGCCCAGGTGAAGGAGGTGCCGGCATCCGGCATGGCGTTGTTGAGTTCACGGTAGCCGAGCGCCACGAGCAGCATCGGGATGAAGCCGACCAGGAAGATGCCCGGCATCTGGGTGCCGACGGCCGCGACGGTCGGGCCGAGGGAGGCCGTGAGGGTGTAGGCCGGCGCGATGCACGAGATCCCGATGACCGTGGCCCCGAGCAGACCGATCGAGCCGGCGCTGAGGCCCTTCGAGGAGATCCCGCCGGTGCCGGAGTCGGATGCCCCCGGCGTTGGGCCGGAGGAGGGGGAGTGGGTAGTCATGTGACTGTCCTTTCGGTCAGTGCGGCTTACGGGCGTCAGTGCCGGTGGGAACCACGATGAGGGGAACGGGGAGTGCGTGCAGCATCCGATGTGCGGTGATGCCGAGGAAGATCGTGGTGGGCTGAGCCAGCCGGCTGGAGCCGACGAAGGCGATCTCGGTCTTCTGCCAGTCGAGGGCCTCGATCGCGGCTTCGACGCTGTGGCCGGACGCGACCTCGGTGGTGATCTCGCCATGGGCGCGCGAGCGGGTCGAGAAGTACTCGAGCACGCTGGCGAGGTGGGCCTGGCTCCCGGCGTGATCGACGGGGTGGCCGCGGCCGGCGTCGACCTCGACGAGGGTGACGAAACGCAGGTCGACCGTGAGGCCTTCCGAGAAGGCCAGCAGGGAGTCGAGCAGCGGGGTCCAGCCCGGCCGGGTGCCGATCGCGCAGGTGATCCGGGTGAGCTGCTCGGGGGCTGTGTAGCCGCGCGGCGCGAGGGCGACGGGCACCGGGGATGAGTGCAGCAGCGCGTTCGCCACGCTTCCGATCGTGAACCGGTTCATCAGGCCGCGGCGCGAAGCCCCGACGACGATGCGGTCGGAGTCGAAGGTGGCGGCCGCCTGGAGCAGGCCTTCCGTGGTCGAGTCGGCATAGAGCAGGTGAGTGGTGGCGACCACGTCCGCTGGGACCCGGGCCCGACCCTGCTCGAGCCACTCGAGGGCCTGCTCCTCGAGGAGCGCCTGGTAATCGGGCGACGAGGCGGCGCCGACCCGCGCCGGCACGGTGGAGGCGTGGTGCGGGAGCACCAGGCACAGGCGGAGCTCTGACCTGGTCAGGCGCGCGAGGGCGACACCCAGCTCGACGGTGTCATTCCCCCGTTCGGTCGCTTCGTAGGCGACGACGTAGTTGGCTACTCGGGTCACGCTGGTCTCCTCAGTGTTCATGGGCGTGGTCGGCGTGCCCGGCGTGCCCGGCGTGCCCGGCGTGGTCGCCCGCCGCGGGAGCGCAGTGCGCGCTGGGACTCGGTTCCACGTCGAGCGACGGGTTGCGGTCGAAGAATCCGACCGGCTTGAGCCAGAAGGAGACGGTGTCGGCCGGCATGATCGGCCACTCTTCGGGCCGGGTGATGTGGTGGATGCCGAAGACGTACCAGAGCACGAGGTCGGTGTTACGCACGGGGCGTTCGGCCTGGATCCATTCGGGCAGCCCGTGGTCCACGGCGCTCTGGTTCACGAACTCGCCGCACGGCCAGCGTTCTGACTCGTCGTTCGGGGTGACCCAGACCGTGTGCCCGATCACCTGGGCGCGCTGGAACGCGGGCGCCGCCGGGTCGAAGAACGACGGGATGGCCGCGCCGGGGACGAGTTTGTACGACACCGGCGTGCCCAGGCCGTTCATCGAGTTCTCGTTCACGACCTTCCAGGCGCGCTGGGTGTCCCAGTTGTAGTCGTCGAACCCTTCGGTCTCCACCGGCGTGTTCTGCTGGGTGAGGGCGAGGCCGAGCGGGTTGGCCTCGTTGATGGGCTCGATCCGGGTTTCGGTGCGGAACACCGTGTTCTCGGGGCCGTCGATGTCGAGATCCATCCGGGCCACGATGAAGTGCTGGTGGAACGGCGCGTAGGTGCGCTTGTCGACGAGGGTGCCGTTGGGGTGGCCCTGCCCCTCCTCGAGGTGCGTGACCACCATGATGCCGGTGGCGCGAACCTCGCACTCCATGTTGCCGTCCTGGTAGAAGCGCCAGTAGACGAGGTACTCGTAGTTCGCGACCGTGACGTGGAAGGACACGACGAGGCGGCGCATCCGTCTCACCTCGGCGCTGCCGTTGTGGTCGACGTGCTTCCAGAGGACCGCGTTGTCTTCCTCGTGGATGCAGAACGCGTTCGGGATCGTGTACGGCTCGCCCTTGCTGTTGTGCAGCACGGCGTCGAGATAGCGGATCTCGCCGAGGCAGTCGCAGCCCAGCTCGAGCGAGGTGGTCATGAAGCCCAGGCCCCATTCGCCGATGTCGAAGGCGGTGCGGCGGAAGTGGTCGATGCTGGGGTCGCGGTAGGGCACGACCATCTCGGCGAACGACAGCCGGTTGGCGATCGGGCGCAGCCGGTCGCCGTCCCGATAGCCCACATTGTGCAGGGTCATGCCCTCGCGGTAGTTGAAGCCGACCCGCAGCGACCAGTTCTGCCACTCGACGAGGTTGCCGTCGAGGGAGAAGCTCGGTCCGTCAGACTGCACGATGTCGAGCGGTTTGATCGGCGGTCGCTTGCTCTTCTCCCGGATGCGCTCCGGAATCAGGTGCGGCACGTACTCGCCCATCACCTCGGGACGCGGGATCGTGAAGGAGTCCTCGATCTCGAGCAACTCCATGGTGTTCACATCGATCACGAAGTGCAGGCCGCTCACCGGCCCGGCGTACGGGTTGCCGGTGGTGGAGGCCCTGACCCAGATGTCAGCCCAGCCCAGCCGACGCCCGCGGTACTGGTCAGGGATGACGGCGTCACCGTAGGTCCAGGTGTCGATGAAGACATTGTCCAGGTCGACGATGCCGCGCTTGGCGAGGGCGGTGATCACGTCGGGGTGCGCGCGCAGGGCGGCATCCGCTTCGTCCCACTCGTCCACGGTGAAGTTCGCCTGCACGCCGGGCACGTTGCCCCACTCGAGCAGGGTGTCGGTGGTGAGCGACACGACGGCCACCCAGGTGGTGTTCTCGGCGCGGTTGAGCACGACGAGGCGGGCCAGGCGCTCGGGCGCGACGCCGGAGGAGGCGAACTCGGCGATGACGCTCTTGGCCGGTTCGACCAGTTCGATCGAGGCGAAGCGCCAGCCCTCCGCCACTCCCCGCTCACGGGCGAGAATGCCGGCGGCGGCGGTGAACTCGGCTGCGGCCAGCGGGTCTAACGGATGAAAGGTCAACGGGAGTCCTCTGTTCTTGTCGGAGCGGGATCGTGATTGGGACGGTGTCTTCTGGTGCGGCCTGCTATTCGAGGGAGCTCATGACGTGTTTGATGCGCGTGTAGTCCTCCACACCGTACATCGACAGGTCCTTGCCATAGCCGGAGTACTTGAACCCGCCGTGGGGCATCTCCGCGGTCAGCAGGATGTGCGTATTGATCCACACCGCCCCGAAATCCAGGTCCCGGGAGACCCGCATGGCGGTGCCGTGGTCGAGGGTCCAGACGCTCGACGCGAGGGCGTAGTTCACGTCGTTGGCGAGCGTGACCGCGTCTTCCTCGGACCCGAAGGACTGCACGGTGATCACCGGACCGAACGTCTCCTCCTGCACGATGGCATCGCTCTGCCGCACGTGGGTGACGACCGTCGGCTCGAAGAAGAAACCGTCGGTGCCGATCTGGTGGCCGCCGGTGGCGATTACGGCGTGGTCGGGGAGGGCCGCGACCTTTCGTACGACGTCCCCGAAGTGGTTGACGTTGTTCAGCGGGCCGAAGTAGTTGTCCGCGTCGTCGGCTGAGCCGGTGCTGCGGGTGCGGGCCTCGGCGACGAAGGCCTCGACGAATTCGTCGTGAATGGACTCGTGCACGAGCACGCGGGTGATGGCCGTGCAGTCCTGGCCGGCGTTGTAGAAGGAGAAGTCGGCGATCTCGGCAGCGGTCTTCGCGACATCCACGTCGGCGAAGACGATGGCCGGGGCCTTGCCGCCCAACTCGAGGTGGGCCCGCTTGAGGGTCTTTGCGGCGCCGCTGGCAACCGCCATGCCGGCCCGCACGCTGCCGGTGATGGAGACGAGGCCGGGCACCGGGTGCTCGACGATGGCCGCACCCGTGCCCCCGTCGCCGAGGACGATGTTCATCACGCCGTCGGGCAGGATGCCCTGGCTGATCCGAGCGAGTTCGAGGGTGGATTCGGGGGTGGTGTCGCTGGGCTTGAGCACGAGGGTGTTGCCGGCAGCCAGTGCCGGGCCGATCTTCCAGACGGCCATCAGGAACGGGAAGTTCCAGGGCGTGACCTGGCCGACGACCCCGATCGGCTCGCGCCGCACCCAGGAGGTCATGCCCGGCAGGTACTCGCCCGCCGACTTGCCCTCCAGCAGCCGGGCCGCGCCGGCGAAGAAACGCAGCTGGTCGGCTCCGGCCGCGACCTCGTCGCTCGCGATCGTGGCGCGCGGCTGGCCGGTGTTGCGGTGCTGGGCTTCAACGATGGCGTAGCTGTTCGCGTCGATCGCGTCGGCCAGGCGCAGCAGCGCCCGCTGCCGCTCGGACGGGGTCGTGCGGCGCCAGCTGCGGAATGCGGTCTGCGCGGCCGTCATGGCGTCGTCGACATCGCCGGGAGTGGAAACGGGGGCCCGGGCGACGAGCCGGCCGGTCGTGGGATCGACGATGTCGAGCAGTGCGGTGCCGTTCGGTTCGACGAACCGGCCATTGATGAAGTTTTTGAGGGTGGGGGTTGCCACGGGTCTCATCCTCTGCGCTGAGTGAAGAAACAGATCATTTCTTCGGTAAGTATGGCAGTTGACAGACGAGACCGGATACCAGGGGCGTTTCGAGGCCCGCCCTGCTGCCCTGGAGCGTGCCGCCGGAACGCCGACGGACGTGCCGCCGGAATGAGCTGGAGGACGGGCCTCGCGCCGCTAGTGCGATGTCGGATTCTCACCTAATCTTGAGTCCAACAGGCTCAGCTTTCGCCGCGAGGCGGCGTGAGCGGCCGGCCCCGAGAGAGGATCCTCTGATGCAAGCAGGTCAGCAACCGCCCCAGGAAGAAGCCAAGACGGCGCTCGAGCAGTACGGCGTCAATCTCACCGAGATCGCCAAGAGCGGCAAGCTCGACCCGGTGATCGGGCGCGACGCGGAGATTCGCCGGGTCAGCCAGGTGCTCACCCGTCGCACCAAGAACAACCCGGTGCTGATCGGGGAACCCGGTGTCGGCAAGACCGCGGTGGTGGAGGGGCTGGCCCAGCGCATCGTCGCCGGCGACGTGGCCGACTCGCTCAAGGGCAAGCAGCTGGTCTCCCTCGACCTGGCGGCCCTCGTGGCAGGGGCGAAGTACCGCGGCGAGTTCGAGGAACGGCTCAAGGCGGTGCTCAAGGAGATCAACGACGCCGAGGGCCAGATCATCACCTTCGTCGACGAACTGCACACCCTGATGGGTGCCGGCGGCGGGGAGGGATCCGTGGCCGCCTCCAACATGCTCAAGCCCATGCTCGCCCGCGGCGAGCTGCGCCTGATCGGCGCCACGACGCTGAACGAGTACCGCGAATTCATCGAGAAGGATGCGGCGCTCGAGCGCCGCTTCCAACCGGTGCTGGTCGACGAGCCCAGCGTCGAGGACACCGTTGCCATCCTGCGCGGGCTCAAGGAGCGTTACGAGGCCCACCACAAGGTGTCGATCGCGGACGCGGCGCTGGTGGCCGCGGCATCCCTCTCGAACCGGTACATCACCGCACGCCAGCTGCCGGACAAGGCCATCGACCTCATCGACGAGGCCGCCAGCCGGCTGCGGATGGAGATCGACTCCGCCCCGGTCGAGATCGACGAGCTGCGGCGCAGCGTGGACAGGTTGAAACTCGAGGAACTCGCCCTCAAGAAGGAGAAGGACGACGCCTCGAAGGCGCGGCTCGAGAAGCTGCGGACGGACCTCGCGGAACGAGAGGTGAACCTGAAAGAGCTGCAGGCGCGCTGGGACAAGGAGCGCGCGTCGCTGAACCGGGTCGGCGAGCTCAAAGAGCGGCTCGACACCGCGCGGATCGCGGCGGATCGCGCCCAGCGCGAGGGCAACCTGGAGAAGGCGTCGAGGCTGCTGTACGGGGACATCCCGGTGATGGAGAAGGAGCTGGCCGCAGCGGAGAAGTCGGAGTCTGAGGGCCCCCGGATGGTCAACGAGCAGGTCACCGCGGAGGACATCGCCGCGGTGGTGGCCATGTGGACCGGCATCCCGGTCGGCCGTCTGCTGCAGGGCGAGACGGAGAAGCTGCTCAACCTCGAGGGTGAGCTGGGGCACCGCCTGATCGGGCAGAAGCAGGCCGTGCGGGCCGTCGCCGATGCGGTGCGCCGCAGCCGGGCCGGAATCTCCGACCCGGACCGGCCCACCGGCTCGTTCCTGTTCCTCGGACCGACCGGCGTGGGCAAGACGGAGCTCGCCAAGGCGCTCGCCGAATTCCTCTTCGACGACGAGAAGGCCATGGTGCGCATCGACATGAGCGAGTACGGGGAGAAGTTCTCCGTGTCCCGACTGGTCGGGGCGCCCCCCGGCTACGTCGGCTACGAGCAGGGCGGGCAACTGACGGAGGCCGTTCGCCGCCGCCCGTATTCGGTGATCCTGTTCGACGAGGTGGAGAAGGCGCATCCGGAGGTCTTCGACGTCTTGCTGCAGGTGCTCGACGACGGCCGGTTGACGGATGGCCAGGGCCGCACCGTGGACTTCCGCAACACGATCCTCGTGCTGACCTCGAACCTCGGGTCGGCGTTCCTGATCGACCCGGTGCTCAGCCGGGACGAGAAGGAGGCGGCCGTGCAGGCGCTCGTGCGCCAGACGTTCAAGCCCGAGTTCGTCAACCGTCTCGACGACATCGTCGTGTTCGAGTCGCTGTCGATGGAGGACCTCGGCCAGATCGTCGGGCTGCTCGTGGACCGGCTGGAGAAGCGACTGGTCGAGCGCCGGCTCGAGTTGGGGGTGACCCCGGATGCCCGCACCTGGCTGGCCGAGCGCGGCTACGACCCGATCTACGGGGCCCGCCCGTTGCGGCGCCTAATGCAGACCGAGATCGACGACCGCCTGGCGACCGCGATTCTGTCCGGCACCGTGCGCGACGGGGACACGGTTCGCGTGGACCTGGCGTCGGACGGGGACTCGCTGGTCGTCGCATCCGTGCCCCTGCTAGTGGTGGACCCGGCCGACCTCGACGACGACGCGCTGCTGTAACCAATTCGACGGAGATTTTGCCGAAAACGGCCCCGAACCCGGCGCGAACGGGCTTTTAACGCAAAATCTCCGTCGAATTGGTGAGCGTGGCCGCCGATCGGCGTGGTGCGCACCGGTTGCGCGAGCAGCGGAATTCGGCGGGAATACGGGCGGAGGGGGGGGCCGGAACCGATGAGGTTCAGGGGGCTGGCCTAGGCTCGAACCATGCGTGCAACAGTGATTTACGGGGAACGGGACATCCGCCTCGAAGAAGTACCCGATCCGATTCTCTCCACCGGCGGTGACGCCATCGTGCGTGTCGTCGCAGCCTGCGTCTGCGGCTCAGACCTGTGGCCCTACCGGGGCATCCAGCCCACCGACGAGCCGAAACGAATCGGCCACGAGTTCGTCGGCATCGTCGAGGAAATCGGCGCCGACGTCACGAAGATCAAGGTCGGCGACTTCGTCATCGCGCCGTTCTATGACTGCGACAACACCTGCCTCAACTGCCAGAACGGCACCAGCACCTCCTGCCTGCACGGCGGCTGGTGGGGCGCGGACGACCAGCTCGGCGGCTTCGCCGACGGCGCCCAGGGCGAGAAGGTGCGCGTGCCGCACGCCGACGGTTCCCTCGTGGCGACGCCGACGCTGCCCACCGAGGACCAGGTCCCCGGCCTGCTGACCCTCGCCGACGTGATGGGCACCGGGCACCACGCCGCGGTCTCCGCCGGCGTGACGACCGGCAGCACCGTTGTCGTCGTCGGCGACGGTGCGGTCGGCCTCTGCGCCATCATCGCGGCCAAGCGACTCGGGGCCTCCCGGATCGTCGCCATGTCCCGCCACCCCGAACGGCGGCTCGTGGCCCGCGAATTCGGTGCGACCGACGTGGTCGAGGAGCGCGGCGAGGCCGGCGTGGCCCGGATCCGTGAGCTCTTCGACGGCATCGGCGCGGATTGCGTGCTCGAGTGCGTCGGCACCAAGGAGTCGATGGAGCAGGCCATCGCGTCGGCTCGGCCCGGCGGAATGGTCGGCTACGTGGGCGTTCCCACCGGCGGCCCGATCGAGGTTCGGCCGCTGTTCGGCCGCAATGTGGGACTGAACGGCGGCGTCGCATCCGTGCGCGGATACGTTGAGGAACTGCTGCCGGAGGTGCTCTCGGGCGCCATCAACCCGGGGCGCGTGTTCGACCTGCAGCTGCCGCTGACCGAGGTGGCCGAGGCCTACGCCGCCATGGACGAGCGCCGCGCCATCAAGGTGCTGCTGCGCCCGTAGCCGGCGCGCCTTCGGCACAGGTGAAGGGCCCCCTCACGAGTCGTGAGGGGGCCCTTCGCGCGAGCGGATGCGGCGAGAGTGCCCGTTCCGGTCGAGAGTTGCCGGCGTAGCGGGCACTCTCGACCGGAACGGGCACTTTGGTGCAGCCAGCAGGGGTCAGTCGTTGACGAGGAGCAGCTCGGCGAGGGGTTTGCGGGTGCGGGGGGCGGATTCGCGCTCCTGCAGCTCGGGGGAGAGCAGGCCGACGTCGCCGAGCATGCCCAGCGCGGTCACGGACACGACGGCCTGGTTCTCGGCCAGGCCGAAGGAGAGGGCCAGCGCCGGCCCGTCGAATCCGCCGAGCTGGTGGGTGTGCAAGCCCTCGTGCTGCGCCTGGATCGTCAGGTGCGCGACCGCCTGGCCGAGGTCGTAGCGGGCCCACGGGTTGGCGCGCTCCTCGCCGACCGGCAGGGTGGCGACGTTCACGATCAGCACGGATGCGGCATCCGCCCAGGCCTTGTTGAATCCCATCAGGGTGGCGTGGATCCTGGCGAAGCTGTCGGACCCGCGCCGGGCGACGATGAAGCGGGCCGGCTGGATGTTGCTGGCCGACGGAGCCCACCGGGCGGCCTCGAACACGGTGGTCAGGGTGTCTTCGTCGACCAGGGCGGCCGGGTCGAAGCCGCGCGGGCTCCAGCGGGCCGAGAGGACGGGCAGGATGGGCGACGCCGTGTCGGCGGCGCGGCTGATGGTGTCGGTGATGAGGGTCATGGAGCCGTCTTTCGGTGGAGAGTGGAGGGGCAACGCTGACCCATCCACTTCAACGCGGGGCGCCGGGATCTATTCCGCGGCATCGCTCAGGACCGCGTGCTCGCCGAACCTCTCCCAGGAGGGGCGCGGTGCGGGCGGGGCTACTGCTCGGTGAGTCCGTTGCGCACCTCGCGGCGGAGCACCTTGCCGATCAGGGAGCGGGGGAGCTCGTCGACCTGCACGATCCGGCGGGGCACCTTGTAGGCCGAGAGCCGGGTGCGGCAATGGGTGCGCAGGGCCTCGACATCGAGGCTGGTCCCCTCCGCCAGGACGACGACGGCGACGACATCCTCGCCCCCGTTCGCGCTGGGCAGCCCGACGGCGGCGGCGTCGGCGACGTCCGGGTGCGACAGAAGGGCCGCCTCCACCTCCGACGGCGACACGTTGAAGCCTCCGGTGATGATGAGCTCCTTGATGCGGTCGACGACCGTGATGAACCCATCGGCCGAGACGCGCACGATGTCGCCGGTGCGCAGCCAGCCGCCCTCGAGCAGCACCTTGGCCGTTTCGCTCGGCTGGTCCCAGTAGCCGGAGAAGACCTGCGGGCCGCGGATGAGCAGCTCGCCCTCCTCCTCGATGCCGCGGTCGACGGTCGGGTCCGCCGGGTCGATCACCCGGATCTCCGTGCTCGGGAACGGCACGCCCACCGTGCCGGGACGCCTTGTCGGGCCCATCGGGTTGCCGACGGCGATCGGGGAGGCCTCGGTCACGCCGTAGCCCTCGACCAGCAGTCCGCCGGTCGCCTTCTCCCAGCGCTCCACGATCGACACCGGCAGGCTCATCGCGCCCGAAATGGCGAAACGGATGCTGCGCAGGCTCACGTTCTTCTTCTCCGCGGCGCGCATCAGCCGGTCGTAGATCGGCGGGACCGCCGGCATGAACGTGGGCGGGGTGCGGCGGGCCGCATCGAGCAGCAGCTTCTCGTCGAACTTGGGGAACAGCACCAGCCGGGCGCCGGTGGCCATCGCGTAGGTGAGGCACAGAGTCAGGCCGTAGGCGTGGAACATGGGCAGCACGGCGTAGAAGACCTCTTCGCCCCGGTGCAGCCCGGGCACCCACGCCTCGCCCTGCAGCGCGTTCGCGCGCAGGTTGAAGTGGCTGAGAATGGCGCCCTTCGGGGTGCCGGTGGTGCCGCTGGTGTACTGCAGAACGGCCGTGTCGGTGATCTGCGGGCGCGGGTGGTTGTGGCGGAGCTTCCGTGAATCCACCAGCGAACGCCAGGTCAGCGCGCCCTTGCGCAGCGGGCCGGCGGTGAGCGCGTCGCGGGACTCGCGGGCCTTGGCCACGGGCAGGCGCAGGAGGAAACGCTTGGAGAGGGGCATCGCATCCGTCAGGTCGACGGCGACCACGGTGCGCAGGCCCATGTCGGCGGGGAAGTCGGACACGGTCTGGTAGACCTTGTCCCAGACGATGGCCAGGGTGGCGCCGTGGTCCTCGAACTGGTGCCGCAGCTCGCGTTCGGTGTAGAGCGGGTTGTGCTCGACGACGACCGCGCCCAGGCGCAGCGCGGCGTAGAACGCGACGACGTGCTGCGGGCAGTTCGGCAGCACGAGCGCCACCCGGTCGCCGGGCTTGACGCCGAGCCGGAGCAGCCCGTTGGCCACCCGCGAAATCTGCTCGCCGAGCTGCGCATACGTGGTCGTGGCGCCGAAGAAATCGAGGGCCACGTTCTCGCGGAAGTGGTGCGCGGACATCTCGATCATGTCGGAGAGCGTCTCGGTCGGCTCGGTGATGGTGCTCGGTACGCCCGAGGCGTAGGAGCCGAGCCAGGGCTTGTTCTCGAAAACGTTCATCAGACGGCCAGCTCTCTGATCAGGGCCACGACGAAGGCGTCGATGTCGGCTTCCTCGGTGTCGTAGCCGCACATCCAGCGCACCTCATTGGTGGCCGGGTCCCAGTCGTAGAAACGGAACGAACCGCGCAGGCGGTCGGCCACCCCCGGCGGCAGCACCGCGAAGATGGCGTTGGCCTGGGTGGCCTGGGTGAACGTCACTCCGGTGACGGACCTGTCGGCGATCCCGGCCTCGAGGGCGGTGCGCAGCCGCTTGGCCATGGCGTTGGCGTGGCCGGCGTTGCGCAGCCAGAGGTCGCCGCCGAGCAGCGCGATCAGCTGGGCCGAGATGAAACGCATCTTCGAGGCGAGCTGCATGTTCAGTTTTCGCAGGTAGATCAGGCCGGCGGATGCCTCGGGGTTCAGCACCACGACGCACTCGCCGTACATCATGCCGTTCTTCGTGCCGCCGAAGCTGAGCACGTCGACGCCGGCGTCGCGGGTGAAGGCGCGGAACGGCAGTCCCAGCGAGGCTGCGGCGTTGGAGAGGCGGGCGCCGTCCATGTGCAGTTTCATCCCGTTGGCGTGCGCGTGGTCGGCGATGGCCCGCACCTCCTCCACGGTGTAGGCGGTGCCGAGCTCGGTGGTCTGGGTGATCGACACGACCAGCGGCTGCGCCCGGTGCTCGTCGCCCCAGCCCCAGGCCTGCTGGTCGATCAGCGCGGGGGTGAGCTTGCCGTCCGGGGTGTCGACGGTGAGGAGCTTGATGCCGGCCACCTTTTCGGGGGCGCCCGCTTCATCCGTGTTGATGTGGGCGGTCGACGCGCAGATCACGGCGCCCCAGCGCGGCAGCATCGACTGCAGGCCGATCACGTTCGCGCCGGTACCGTTGAAGACCGGGAATGCTTCGACGCCCGCGCCGAAGTGTTCGGCAAACACCTGCTGCAGCCGGGCGGTATAGACGTCCTCGCCGTAGGCGATCTGGTGCGCACCGTTGGCGGACACGATCGCATCGAGAATCTCGGGGTGGACCCCGGAGTAGTTGTCGGAGGCGAACCCGCGCGAAGAAAGGTCATGGAGTTGAGTCACCCCTCCATCTTCGCGCATCGGGCTGTTCCGCTTCTGTGCGGGCGTCGTGCGAATTCGACGGAGATTTTGCGTCAAACGGCCGATTTCGGGCCGAAACCGGCTTGGGGGAGCAAAATTTCCGTCGAATTGGTTAGGGCTAGCCGCGGAGGGCCTGGCGGAAGGTGACCCGGGCGCCCATCCGGAGCAGGGAGTTCGCGTAGATGCGGGAGCCGAGCAGGATGACCATTAGCGTCGCGGCGAGCAGGATGGCCAGGGAGGCCAGCGGCTCCCACCACGCGGCCGTGCCCAGGAAGAGGCGCATCGGCATGCCGACCGGAGCCGAGAACGGGATGTACGACATGATCGCGAGCACCGTGGGGTTGTCGTTGAAGAAGATGACCAGGAAGTAGGGGATCATCACGAGCACCAGCACGGGGGAGGTGGCCGACCCGACGTCCTCCTGACGGGACACCATCGACGCGGTGGCGGCGAAGAGTGCGGCGAGCATAACGAAGCCGAACGCGAAGAACACCGCGAACAGGGCGATCGACGGACCGATCGCGCCCAGCAGCCCGCTCTGGCCGGTCGCGGCCATGCCGATCGCCACCAGGGCCCCGATCATGACGATCTGCCCGAACGCCATCACGCTATTGCCGACGATCTTGCCGCCGAGCAGCGCCCGCACCGGGATGGTCGTCATCAGGATCTCCACCACGCGGGTCTGCTTCTCCTCCACCACGCTCTGCGCGATGGTCGAGCCGAACGTGATCGCCGACATGAAGAAGACCAGCCCGAATCCGATGGCCACCAGGTAGGCCAGGCCGCCGCTCTGCGGGGACGGCTCGAGCAGGCTCACCGGCGGGCTCACGCTCAGGGCGCCCAGCAGCACCAGCGGGGCGGAGTCGAGGGCGATGACGCGGACGTCGAGCGGTGAGGTGTCCCCGGTGGCGGGGACGACGGCAGCGGAGACCGTTCCGGCGCGCACCAGCGCCTCGGCCGCGGCGACGTCGTCGGCCTTCACGGCCGTGAAGGCTTCGGTTAGCTCCACCAGCCGGCCGGCCGCCCCCACCACCGCCACCTTCGGATGGGCCTGGTTCTGGCTCGCGATGCCCCCGGCGACGACGGAGCCGATCGAGATGAGCAGCAGGATGCCGGTCGAGATCAGGAACGCCTTGCTGCGCAGCCGGGCGACGATCTCGCGGGTGGCGACCAGCCAGACGCTCCGGCCGAAGCCGGGCGCCGGATGCCGGGGGCGGGCGCGCACCCCGTCGGTGGTGCGGGCGGGTCTCACTGCGCGACCTCCTTGAAGATCGCGGCGAGGCTGGGTCGCTGTCGGCTGAAGGAGACCACCGGTCCGCGCTCGACGGCCAGCCGCAGCACGGCCTGGCTGGCGGCATCCGTGTCGGCTTCGAACACGGCGAGGCCGCCGTCGAGGTCGATCACCGTGATGCCGGGCACGTTCCGGACCCAGCCGGCATCCCCGGCGCAGCGCAGCTCGAAGCGGAGGCTGCTGTGACGCTCGCGCAGCTCATCCCGGGAGCCGTTCGCGCGGATCTCCCCGTCGGCGATGATCACGAGGTCGTCGCAGAGGCGTTCGACGATGTCGAGCTGGTGCGAGGAGAACAGCACCGGCGCGCCCTGCGCGGCGAAGCCTGCGAGCACCTCCATGACCGCCTCCACCGCGATCGGGTCGAGGCCGGAGAACGGCTCGTCGAGCACCAGGAACTCGGGGTCGTGCACGAGGGCGGCCGCGATCTGGGCGCGCTGCTGGTTGCCCAGCGACAGGGACTGCACGAGGTCGCCGGCGCGCTCGCCGAGGCCGAGGCGCTCGAGCAGTTCGGCGGTGTTGCGGCGGGCGGATGCCGGGCTCAGCCCGTGCAGGCGGGCCAGGTAGACGAGTTGCTCACCGACCTTCATCTTCGGGTAGAGGCCTCGCTCCTCGGGCATGTAGCCGAAGCGGCGGCGGTCGTCGACGCTGAGCGGGACGCCGTCCCGGAGGACGGTGCCGGAGTCGGCGGAGAGCACGCCCACGATGATGCGCATGGTGGTGGTCTTGCCGGCTCCGTTGGCGCCGACGAAGCCGGTCAGCCGGCCGCCTCCGACGCCGAAACTCAGGTCGGTCAGCACCATTCGGGTGCCGTACCGCTTGTTCACACCCCTGATCTCGAGCATGCCCGCCCCTCCGTCGCCTGTGCGCACCACGTTAGCGCGCCGCGGACTGCCGGCGACCGGTCAGGCGGCGGGCGGGGCCAGGAGAACCCGGGTGTTGTTGACGGATGCCGCCGGCACGTCCCAGAGGCCCGCGACCGCGGCCGCGAGCCGGCCTTCGAGCCCGTCGAGGGCCCGCACGACGAAGATGACCGCCGCGGCATCCGTGCCCGCCTTCGCGAAGCCCTGGCCGACCGCGCGGGTCCAGGTCTCGGCCGCGGCCTTCGCTGCGGCATAGTTCGCGCCGCCGGGGGCCGGTTTGTCGACCGACACCGACGAGACGATCGCCAGCCGGCCGGCCGGGGAGGCGAGCAGGTCGTCGTTGAAGGCGCGGGTGGTGTTGCGCAGGGTGGTGACGACGTGGGCGTGCAGGAAGTCCCAGTCCGCGTCGGTCTGGCCGACCAGGCCGCCGCCGCCGCGCCAGCCGCCGACGAGGTGGATCAGGCCGTCGATCGGGCCGGCGTCGGCCCGAACGGCGTCGGCCAGGGCGGTGACGGCCGCGAAATCGGCGAGATCACAGCGGTACGTGAGCAGGCCGGGCAGGTCACTTTGCATCGTCTGCAGGCGCTCGGCGTTGGAGCCGACCGCGATCACGCGCGCGCCGGCATCCGTCAGTGCGGACGCCACCGCGCGACCGGCCGCGCTGGTCGCACCGGCGATGAGCACGGTGCGGCCAGCAGCGGCGCGGCTTGCGGCGTCAACCGAGCGGCCGGCGTCGGGCGCCGGCCGCTCGGTTGCGCCCATGCTGTCAGTCACGCCCGGTGAGCCCGGCCGTCGACTCGATCACGGACTTCATCTTCTTGTCGAGCGCCTCGAAGAACATCGACAGCGGGAACTCGTCGTCCAGGACCAGGTCGGTGTACCCCTTCGGCGAGCCGGCGAGCACCTCCAGCGGCAGACCGCGGGACCACTGCGACGCCGGGTTGGGCGTGAGGGTCTTCGCGATCATGTCGTAGGCGGCCAGCCAGTGCGACTTCTTCGGCCGGTCGATCGACGCCCAGTAGAGGTCGTCGATCTGCTTGCCGAGCGCGATCACCACGTCGGGGACACCGTCCCAGTCGAAGGTGAGGGCCGTGTCGGTCCAGTGCAGCACGTGGTGCTGATGCATCCACGCGAACAACAGTTGACCTCCGAGGCCGTCGTAGTTGCGCACCCGGCTGCCGGTGATCGAGAACCGGAAGATCCGGTCGAAGATCACGCCGTACTGCACCAGTTTCGCGTGCCGGCGCGCCTCCGGGCTGGCGCTCTCGTCCCGTTCGATCGTGACCGATTCGCGGAACGCGGTCAGGTCGCAGCGCAGCTCCTCGAGGGAGTAGAGAAAGAACGGCATCCGCTGCTTGATCATGAACGGGTCGAACGGCAGGTCGCCGCGCATGTGCGTGCGGTCGTGGATGAGGTCCCACATGACGAACATTTCCTCGGTCAGGTGCTGGTCGTCGAGCAGCGCGGCGGCGTCCTCCGGCAGTTCGAGTCGCGTGATCTCGGCGGCCGCGCGCACGACCCGGCGGAACCGGGCAGCCTCGCGGTCGGCGAAAATCGCACCCCAGGTGAAGGTGGGAATCTCGCGCATCGCGACCGTCTCGGGGAACAGGACGGCCGAGTTGGTGTCGTAGCCGGGCGTGAAATCGAGGAACCGAATCGGCACGAACAGTTTGTTGGTGTATTCCTGCTCCAGCTCGTCGATGAATTCCGGCCAGATGACCTCGATCAGCACGGCCTCGACCAGCCGGTTCGAGCTGCCGTTCTGCGTGTACATCGGGAACACGACCAGGTGACGGATGCCGTCGGCCCGGTGCTGCTGCGGCTGGAACGCCATCAGGGAGTCGTAGAAGTCCGGCAGGCCGAAGCCCTCGCTGCGCCAGCGCTCGAAGTCCCGGACCGAGGCCGCGAGGTAGGCGGCGTCGTGCGGGAACAGCGGCGTGAGTTCGTCGATGGCCGCGATGATCACGTCGACGTGGGCCTCGGCATCCGTGTGGGCGTCGGCGTTCGGGATCGAGCCGTCCTGAACCTGGCCGGCCTGGAGCGCCGTGGCGGCGGACTTGAGGCGGAGCCAGGCCGGGTGGGTGGCGACATCCTCGAGAACCTCGGGCTCTCCGACCAGTGCGTCTTGCGCAACATAATTCGACATGGGAACCTCCCGTCCTTCGTGAGTGCCGCGGTCGCGGCTTTGGTGATGGTGCGGCGGCGCCAGCATCGGCGCCATCGTCCAGAGTATCGGGAGCTGGCCGGTGTTTTCTTGCGACTTCTCGCAACGAATCGCCGCTTTGCCGGCATCACCGCGACGAAAATCACCGTTCGGTGCGGACGTCCCGTGGCGAGTGTCGCCGATTGCGCCGAATGACGCCGTCCCGACGGCGACGCTGGGTGGCGACGGCGACTCTCGGGCCCGGTTGCGGCGTTTGAGTTCGGGCATGACGGATGCGGCGGCGCTGCGCCGTCGCTGCCGGGCGATGGATCGGCAGCCGCCGATGTCGACAGGCCCGACCGGCGCGCGGTATCGTCACAACAACCACACAGCGAGGAGCGCGGCCGATGGACTTTGAGCAGGTGATCGCCGTGGTCATCCGGGTCGTCGAGGCTGCCGGTGCGGCCATCATGGTGCTCGGTGGTGCGGCCGCGGTCATCGCCGCGGTGCCGGCGGTGCTGCGGGCCGACACCCGGCCGGGCGCCTACACCGGGCTGCGCCGCAACCTCGGCCGGGCCATCCTGCTCGGCCTCGAGGTGCTGATCATCGCCGACATCATCCGCACGATCCTCGTCGATCCGACCCCGCAGAGCGTGCTGGTGCTGGGCGCCATCGTGGTGATCCGGGTGCTGCTCAGCTTCTCGCTCGAGGTGGAGATGGACGGCGTCTGGCCCTGGTCCCGCTGGCGTCTGGCCGCGGGCAAGGGAACGGCAACGGCAACGAGCGCAGGCACGGGCACGGATGCGGGCGGCGCTGCCGCGCATCCGCTCAGCTGACTCAAGCAGATCAAGCAGCTGAGTCGGGTCAGGAATCCGTCGGGGAGGCCGCCGTCAGCCGCCAGAGCGAGGTCGTTTCCTTCGACCGGGCCGCGTGCAGGGGGTCGGCCGTGTCGGCGGCGCGGCGGTGCACCGGCTTGGTGTCCAGCCGGGCCACGACCGCCAGGCCGGCGTCCTCGATCAGGTCGAGCAGGGCGCCGCGGGAGCGGAGGCCCAGGTGCTCGGCGATGTCGGAGAGGACGAGCCAGCCCTCGCCGGCGGGCGCGAGGTGGTCTGCCAGTCCGGCCAGGAAACCCCGCAGCATCCGGCTGTCCGGGTCGTAGACGGCGAAGTCGGTGGCGGTGACGGCCGAGGCGGGGATCCACGGCGGGTTGCAGACCACCAGGTCGGCGCGCCCGGCGGGGAACAGGTCGGCTTCGACGATGTCGACCGAACCGGCCAGCCCGAGCCGGGTTATGTTCTCACGCGCGCAGGCCAGGGCCCTCGGCTCCTGGTCGGTGCCGACCACGTGAGCGATGCCGCGGCGCGCGAGCACGGCCGCGAGCACGCCGGTACCGGTGCCGATGTCGAACGCGGTGCCGGTGGGGCCGGCGGCGGCGTCCGGGAGCGGGGCCGTGTTCACCAGGTCGAGGTATTCGCCGCGCACGGGGGAGAAGACGCCGTAGTGGGGGTGGATGCGCGCACCGAGCGCGGGGACGTCGACGCCGGTCGTGCGCCACTCATGCGCCCCGATCACGCCGAGCAGCTCGCGCAGGGGGGTCACCGAGGCATCCGTGGCCGGACCGTAGGTCTCGGTGCAGGCCTGCCGCACATCGGGGGCGCGGCGCAGCGGCACCGTGTAGTCGGCGTCCAACGGGACCAGGACCAGGGCCAGCAACTGCGCGCGGCGCAGGGCCTCCGACCGGTAGCGTCGGAACGCGGAGGCCAGGTCGGTCGCGGGCGTCTGCCGGCCGCGGTCGACCCGGCGGCCGAGGGCGCTGAGCAACTGGCGGGCGCCCAGGAAGTCGCCGCGCCAGAGCATGCCGGTGCCGTTCTGCGCGAGGCGGTAGGCGGCATCCGCGGTCATCGTGTCGTCGGCGATCACGACGCGTTTCAACGGGGCCCAGCCGCTCTCCGAGCGCCACAGGGCCGACCGGGGATGCCCGGACTCCTGCCAGGCGATGCGGGCGGTGGCGCTTGCGGTGGCGCTTGCCGGTGCGCCGATCGTCGGCGACGGATGCCCGGCGTCGCCGGTGTTGTTGGAGTTGCCGGTGTTGCCGGTGTTGCCGGTGTTGCTGGTGTTGCTGTTCCTGATGGTGCTCATGGGTTCCATCCTCGCGCTCTGATGCGCCGAGTTCGACAGTTGCGGTCGAGTTCGAGTGGTGTGCCGGTCGAACTCGACCGGAAGCGGCGAATTCGTTGGGCGGACGGGCGGACGGGCGGACGCCGTGGGAAGAACGGCTAGCGCAGCGCGGGCATGACCTCGCGCTCGAACAGCTCGATGCCGGAGCGGTCGTAGGCCGCCTCGGGGAAGTAGTGGATGGCGTAGCCGAGGCCACGCTCCTTCATGCCCTGCAGGCGCCGGGCGACCTGCTCGGGCGTGCCGACGCCCTGGGCGGTGCCGCTGCGGTACTCGGCCATGAACTCCTCCGCGCGGGACTCGCCGAGGTAGGGCGTGACCCGGGCCTGGATGGCGTCGAGACGCTCGGCGACCTCGGCCTCGGTGGCCCCGATCACGGTGTTGTAGTTCGCGGAGCGGGTGATCGCGTCGAAGTCGGTGCCGACGGCGGCGCAGTGCGCCTGGAGCAGGTCGCTCTTGTGCGTGAAACCCTCGGGCGAGCCGTCGAAGTTGGTGTAGTCCGCGTACTTCGCCGCGATCTTCAGGGTGACCTTCTCGCCGCCGCCGGCGATCCAGATCGGGATGCCGCCGTCCTGCAGCGGGAGCGGCCGCACGATGGCGCCGTCCACCTGATAGTGCTGCCCGTCGAGGGTGGCCTTCCCGGTCGTCCAGGCCTGGCGCATGATCTGCACACCCTCGTCGAGGCGGGCCAGGCGCTCGCCGGCGCGCGGGAAGCCGTAGCCATAGGCGCGCCACTCGTGCTCGTACCAGCCGGCGCCGATGCCCATCTCGACCCGTCCGCCGGAGATGATGTCGATGGTCGAGGCCACCTTCGCCAGGTAGGCGGGATTGCGGTAGCTGATGCAGGTGCACATCTGGCCGAGTCGAACCCGGGAGGTGGTCGCGGCGAACGCGCTCATCAGGGTCCAGGCTTCGTGGGTGGCCTCTTCGCTGGGCACCGGCACGGTGTGGAAGTGGTCGTACACCCAGATCGACTCCCAGTCGCCAGCGTCGGCGTGCGCCGCGAGGCCGCTCATGGCGGCCCACTGCTCGGCCGGGTCGATGCCGACCAGATCGTGACGCCAGCCCTGGGGTATGAAGAGTCCGAATCGCATGGATTCGAGCCTACGCGCCGCGCCGCCGCCCGGTCCGGTTTGCGGCGGGCATCCGTGACCGGGAGGATCGTTTCATGAAGTTCGTTCTGGCCCCCGACTCGTTCAAGGAGTCCATGTCCGCGGCCGAGGCCGTCGCCGCCATGGAACGGGGCATCCGGACCGTGTTCCCCGACGCCGAGTGTGTGGGTCTGCCGATGGCGGACGGCGGCGAGGGGACCGTTGACGCGCTCGTCGCCGCCCGTGGCGGCGCCCTGATCGTGGCGAAGGCCCTGGATGCGCTCGGCCGGCCGAGGGTCGCCCGGTACGGCTACGTCGCCGACGAACGGCTGGCGATCATCGAGATCGCGGCGGCCGCGGGCATCCAGCTCATCGACCCGGCCGACCGCGACCCGCGGAACGCCAGTACCTTCGGCGTGGGGCAGCTGATCACCGATGCGCTGGACCGGGGCGCCCGCCGGTTCGTGATCGGGCTGGGCGGATCGGCGACCACCGACGGCGGCGCCGGGATGCTGCACGCCCTCGGCGCGCGTCTGCTCGACGCAAACGGCCGGGACCTTCCCGGCGGGGGCGCCGCCCTGGCACGGCTGGCCCGGATCGACCTGGCCGGATTCGACCCGCGCCTGTTCGACGCGACGTTCGAGATCGCGAGCGACGTGACCAACCCGCTGCTCGGCGCGGAGGGGGCCGCCGCCGTCTTCGGCCCGCAGAAGGGCGCGGACGAGGTGATGGTGCGCGAACTCGACGCGGCCCTCACCGTCTACGCCCGGGTGCTGGCCGAGACCACCGGATACGACGTCGCCGGGGAGTCCGGGGCCGGCGCGGCGGGCGGTCTCGGCGCGGCCTTCCTGGGCTGCTTCGACTGCCGGATGCGGCGCGGCATCGAGGTGGTGATGCAGGCGGCCGGCCTCGCCGTGCGTCTGGACGGGGCGGACTACGTCTTCACCGGCGAGGGCAGCGTCGATGCCCAGACCCTCCGCGGCAAGGCCCCGCTCGGGGTGGCCGAGGTCGCCGCACGTGCGGATGTGCCGGTGATCGCGTTCGCCGGCCGGATCGGCGACGGCGCCGAGGCGCTGTACGACCACGGGTTCAGCGTTCTGGTGCCGATCGTGGCGGGGATCAGCGACCTGTCGCAGGCGCTTCGGGACGGCCCGAGGAACCTCGAGCGGGCGGTCGCGACGGTCTGCCGCCTCCTGGCGCTCCGCGCCTCAGGCAGCGCGCGCCCGGGAGGCGGCGCGAGCGGGGATCCCCTCGGGACGGACGAGCCTGCAGCGCGCTAGGTTCCGCCCTCGCTCGCGAGCCTGACCGCCGCCGCCAGCGCGGTCACGGCGTCGAGATACCGGCCGCCGGCCGGGTTGGGCCGGTCGGCGGAGTCGAACCGGTAGACCAGCGGATGCCCGGTGGGCAGGTTCAGGTCGCGGATCTGCTGGTCGTCCAGGCCGTCGAGAACCGCGCACAGGGCGCGCAGCGAGTTGCCGTGCGCGATCACGAGCACCGTCTGGCCGCGGGCCAGCAGCGGGTCGACTCGCTCTTCGAGGACGGCGCCGACCCGCTCGATCACCTCGCTCAACGCCTCGGTGCGGGTCAGGGCCGCCGGCGGCAGGCCGCGGAACAGGGCCGAGCGGGCGAATTCGTCGTAGAGAGCGTCACTCATCGGCGGCGGGGCCGCGTCGACGGAGCGGCGCCAGGCCACGAACTGTTCCTCGCCGAACTCCGCCCGCACATCGTCCTTGGATCGGCCGGTCAGGGCGCCGTAATTGCGCTCATTAAGCCGCCAGTCGGCGTCGCAGCCGGCCGGCGGGAGGGCCAGCCCGGCGGCCACGATGTCGGCGGTCTGCCGCGCGCGCGCCAGCGTCGAGGTGAGGAGGGTGACCGGGGGCGGGTCGGCGCCGGCGCCGGCGCCGGC
>NZ_SOGM01000074.1:0-28482 GCF_004403545.1 Cryobacterium sp. TmT2-59
CCCGGCCCCGCCACCGCCAGCGACCCCGACCCCGGCCCCGCCACCGCCACCGCCAGCGACCCCGACCCCGGCCCCGCCACCGACCCCGACCCCGACCCCGACCCCGGCTGCGCAGCAGGGCCCGACACGACCGACCGGTCCGGATCGGCAACCGGGTCACCCGACTCGTCCAGCACCAGGTAGCTGAGCCCGTCGAACGTGCACCGCAGGCTCGAACGACGGATGCTCCGCCGCAGTTCCGCGGCCTCCTCTCCCGTCGACAGCCCAGACATCGCGGCGATGGCGTCGGCCAGCTCCTCGGTCGAGAGCAGGTCCACCTGCTCGCCCGTGACGGCCAGGACCCGAACCCGTTCCGTCAGCGGGGGCAGGCCCAGCTCCGCCGCGGCGAGGCGCGCGGCGTCGATGTAGCCGTGCAGGAGCAGGGTCGCGGCGGTGGCGCCCAGGATCGCGTTGGCCCGGCGCAGCTCCCAGTTCTGCTGCGCCGTGATCGAGAGCAGCATGCAGCCGGTCAGCATGAGCTGCCGGTCCGCCGGGCGCAGTGCCCGCCCGGCACCCACGGCCAGGAACCCCGCGGTGCGCTGGCCGGCCACGATGGAGTACTCGACGACATCCGTTCCCAGCAGCGGGAAGGTCGCGGCGGCGTGCGTGCCCGCCAGGTTCAGCCGCGCCGTCTCCTCGCGCAGCTTCGGCAGCACGCGGCTCTCGGTCGCCGGCCAGAGCGACTCCGGCGTGCCGTCGGCCGGCAGGTACGCGGCCCAGCCGCCCAGCGCCTCCGCGAGCACCTTCACCACGGATGCCGCAGCTCCTGGCCGCGTGGCGGCGCGCGCGAGCGAGGTCTGCAGCCCCAGATTCGCGGCGTAGTCGGCCTGTTCGGTGCGGCCGACGAGGTCCCAGTAGGCCCGGGAAACCTGGAGGAAGGGGGTGCCGTCCGGAACGATCAGCAGCGCCAGGCCCGCCTCCCGGCACGCGTCGGCGAGGTGCGGCGGCACATGGTCGGTGCCCGCACCGAGGCCCAGGCCGAGGGCAGCCACGCCGTGGTCGACGAGCCGCCGCACGTACCCGCGCACGTGCTCGTCGGTTCCGGCCACCGGGATTCCGGTGGTCAGCAGCAGTTCCCCGCCGCCGAGGTACGGCGTCGGGTCGTCCAGCTCGGAGACGTGCACCCCGGTGAGGTCACGGCGGGCCGGCCGTCCGCCGCCGACCGGTTGGAGGTCGCTGCCGAGCCGTTCCTGCAGCTGCACCAGGCTGATCGTCACCATGCGGATCCTTTTCGACTCTGAAACGGCCAATATCTTTGGATATTCTAGCCACCGCGCTGTTTTTTCATAGACGTTTCATACGATGTCAAGCGGATGGCCCTCGCCTACATTTATCCGATGGACACAGCGACCGTTCCCCAGACCCGACTGCTCCGCACCGCGATCCCCGGCCCCCGGTCCAGCGCGCTGCATGCCGAACGGGTGAAGCAGGTCTCCAGCGGGTTCGGGATCGCGCTGCCGGTGTTCATCGACCGGGCCGAGGGCGGCATCCTGCAGGACGTCGACGGCAACCGCATCATCGACTTCGCCTCGGGTATCGCGGTCACCAGCGTCGGAGCTGCCAACCCACTCGTGCAGGCCCGCGTCACCGAGCAGCTGGCACGGTTCAGCCACACCTGTTTCATGGTCACCGAGTACGACTCCTTCACCGCGGTCTGCGCCTGGCTGAACGCCCACACGCCTGGCGACTTCGAGAAGCGCACGGCGCTGTTCTCCACCGGTTCCGAGGCCGTGGAGAACGCCATCAAGATCGCCCGCGCCGCCACCGGCCGCGCCAAGGTGCTCGTCTTCGACGACGCGTACCACGGCCGGTCCCTGCTGACGATGGCCATGACGGCCAAGGAGAAGCCCTACAAGATCACCTTCGGGCCCTTCCCCACCGAGATCGTGCGGGCTCCGATGGCCGCTCCGCTGCGCTGGCCGAGCGGCGCGGCGAACGCCACCGCCGAGGCCCTCGCCGGGGTCGAGGCGGTCCTGGCCGAGCAGGGCCCCGAGACGTTCGCCGCCATGGTGATCGAGCCCATCCAGGGCGAGGGCGGGTTCATCGTTCCGGCCCCCGGCTTCCTGGCCGGGCTGCGCGACATCGCGGCCCGCCACGGGATCGTCTTCGTGCTCGACGAGGTGCAGGCCGGCATGGGCCGCACCGGCACCATGTTCGCCAGCGAACACGAGGGCGTCGCCGCGGACCTCCTCGTCACGGGCAAGGCGCTGGCCGGGGGCCTGCCGCTGACCGCCGTGACCGGCCGGGTCGAACTGATGAACGCCGTGCACACCGGCGGACTGGGCGGCACCTACGCCGGCAACCCGCTGGCCTGCGCGGCCGCGCTCGGCGTCTTCGAGGCATTCGAGAACGGCGACCTGCTCGCCGGTGCGCTGCGCATCGAGAGCACGGCCCGCCGCATCCTGGAACCGCTGGTGGCGGAGGAGTCCCCGATCGTCGACTTCCGCGGTCGCGGCGCCATGCTCGCGATCGAATTCGCGGACCGAGAGACCCTCGAACCGCGGCCCGAGCTCGCCGCCGCGGTCGCCTCGCTCTGCCACCAGCAGGGGGTGCTCGTGCTCGTCTGCGGAACGTACGGAAACGTCATCCGTCTGCTTCCCCCGCTCGTCATCGGGCAGGACCTGCTCGAAGACGGCCTCGCCGTGCTGCGGGCAGCCGTCGAATCCGTCTACGCCGAAGCATCCGTCGGCGCCGCGGCGGTGCACGCGTGAGCGAAACCCTCGCGACGACCGTCACGCCGGCCGCAGACCCGGCCGTCGACCCGGCCGCAGACCCGAGCTACGACCCGCGCACGGGCGCGCAGCACGGCAGCGTGCCGCACACGACCCCGGAGCACGTCGCCGCGATCCTGCGGCGCGCGCAGAGCGCGGCTTCCGTGATCGCCGGCACCAGCCCGGCGACCCGGCAGGGCTGGCTGACTGCGATCGCGGACTCCCTCCGCACCCACGAGGACGAACTCGTGCGGCTCGCGGGCGAGGAGACCGGCCTCGGCGCGGACCGCCTGCACGGCGAACTCGCCAAATGCGCCACCAGCACCGTGTTCTACGGCGCCGTCGCGGCCGAGGGCAGCTATCTGGGCGCCGGCACCGAGGGCATCGGCGGCGACTCCACCCTGTCCCGCTGGAACATCCCCCTCGGCCCGGTCGCGGTGTTCGGGGCGAGCAACTTCCCGTTCGGTTTCGGCGTGATCGGCCACGACGTGGCGTCTGCGCTCGGCGCCGGCTGCCCCGTGATCGTCAAGGCGCACCCGGCCCACCCGCGCCTCAGCGTGCGGCTGGCGGAGCTGGTCTCCGACGCGCTCGAGCGGGCCGGCGCCCCCGTGGGCAGCTACGCCCTCGTCGTCGGCTTCGACGCGGGACTCCAGCTCGTCGACGCCGCCGAGATCACCGCGATCGCCTTCACCGGCAGCCAGGGCGGCGGAATGGCGCTCGTGCAGCGCGCCGCCGGGCGGGGCGTGCCGGTCTTCGCCGAGATGGGCACCGTGAACCCGGTCTTCGTCACGACGGATGCCGCGGCCGACAGCGCGCAGATCGCGGCCGGCTTCGTGGGCTCCTTCACCCTCGGGGCGGGCCAGTTCTGCACCAAGCCCGGGTTGCTCTTCGCCCCCGCGGGCGCCGGGATCTTCGACGCCGTGCGCGCCGAGCTCCGGCAGGCCCCCAGTGCGCCCCTGCTGACCGCCGGGATCGCGCGCGGCTACCGGGCCGGCCTGACCGGACTCGCCGAAGCCGCCGCCGCGGCGGGAAACGCCGGCGCCGACAGCGCCGAGGCCGACAGCGCCGAGGCCGACAGCGCCGAGCCCGACAGCGCCGACGGCTACGCGGTCGACCCCCAGGCCTTCCTGGTGCGGCTGGAGGACCTCCACCCCGGCTCACGCCTGTTGGAGGAATGCTTCGGGCCGGTCGCCCTCGTCTGCGAGTACGAGGATGCCGCGGCCGCGCTCGACGCCCTCACGCGGCTGCAGCCGAGCCTGGTCGCATCCGTCTTCACCGGCGGCCCGGACGACCCGGAGTCGGCGGGGGTCGTCGGCCGGCTGCTCGGGCAGGTCGGCCGGGTCGCGCTGAACGCGTGGCCGACCGGAGTGGCCACCAGCTGGTCCATGCAGCACGGCGGGCCATGGCCGGCCACGTCCCGGTCGGAGGCGACGAGCGTCGGCGCGGGCGCGCTGGACCGCTTCGTGCGACCGGTCGCGGTGCAGAATGCCGACCCCGCGCACCTTCCGGCGGGCCTCCACCCCGACAACCCGTGGCGCATTCCGCGGCGCATCGACGGCAAGCTGACACTGCCGGCAAGCTGACACTGCCCACAAGCTGACGCTGCCGGCCGGCCGACGCGAACCACACCCTGGCACCGCCCATACCCTGAACTGCAGCTCAACCTGACGAAAGCGAAACCATGACCGACCTCTCAACCCGCATCGACTCGGCCGTTTCAGACGAGCCCGACGTGACAGACGCTCCGGCCGGCATCGTCGCCGCGCCCCAGATCGACACCTCCGACCTGATCGACATCGAGTCGCTGCTCACCGCCGACGAGGTGGCCCTGCGCGATTCCGTGCGGGCATTCGTGGACTCCACCATCAGGCCGAACATCGCCGGCTGGTACGAGAACGGGGTCTTCCCCCTCGAGATCGTGCCCCAGATGGCGAAGCTCGGCCTGCTCGGCATGCACCTGAAGGGCTACGGATGCCCGGGCCGGAGCAGCGTCGAATACGGCCTGGCCGCCCTCGAGCTGGAGGCCGGGGACTCGGGCCTGCGCACCTTCGTGAGCGTGCAGGGATCCCTCGCCATGAGCGCCATCCACAAACACGGCTCCGAGGAGCAGAAAAACGAGTGGCTGCCGAAGATGGCGGCCGGCGAGGCGATCGGCTGCTTCGGACTGACCGAGCCGAACTCGGGCTCCGACCCCAGCAGCATGACCACCTTCGCCCGCCGCGACGGTGACGACTGGGTGATCTCAGGCACGAAGCGGTGGATCGGGCTGGCCGCCGTCGCCCAGGTCGCCGTGATCTGGGCGATGACCGACGACGGGGTGCGCGGCTTCGTCGTGCCCACCGACACCGCCGGATTCACGGCCACGGTGATCGGCCCGAAGCTCTCCATGCGGGCCTCCATCCAGTGCGAGATCGACCTGGACAACGTGCGCCTGCCCGCCTCGGCGATGCTGCCGAAGGCCAAGGGACTGAGCGGCCCGTTCTCCTGCCTGAACGAGGCGCGCTACGGCATCATCTGGGGCGTCATGGGCGCGGCACGCGACAGCTACCTCACCGCCCTGGCCTACGCCGGCGAACGGATGCAGTTCGACAAGCCTTTGTCCGGCTACCAGCTGACCCAGCAGAAGCTCGTCGACATGGCGCTGGAGATCAACAAGGGCACGCTGCTCGCCCTGCACCTGGGCCGTCTCAAAGACGCCGGAACGCTGAAACCGCACCAGATCTCGATCGGCAAGCTCAACAACACCCGCGAGGCGATCAAGATCTGCCGCGAGGCCCGCACCGTGCTCGGCGGCAACGGCATCACCCTGGACTACTCGCCGCTGCGGCACGCGAACAACCTGGAGAGCGTGCGCACCTACGAGGGCACCGATGAGGTTCACACCCTGATCATCGGAAACCACATCACCGGAATCCCCGCGTTCCGCTGACACCAGCGCCCGTTCGGGTGCCGAGAGAATGAGATCTGTTTTTCGAAGATACGTTCGCATGCCTCGCGCGTCCGTCCCGGAGTTGACGCTCGTCGGCGCCGGGCGCGGGCGGTCGACGAATCCTGGCCGGGGCGTCGCTGGATCGGATCTTCTGATGCGGGTCGACAGGCTGAGCGGTTCAGCGCGGTCGCTGGGCCGCCGACGCGCCAATCGACCCCTGACGTCGTCGCTGCGCCACCAAAAGCGCCGTCAAAGCCGGTTTTTGTGACTCGAATGAACGGCCATTCTCCGAACCACGCTATGTCTTCTCGGTGTTGCCCATCATTACTGCTGCGCGGGCTGCACTCCGGTTGAGCATGCCGATGTCTCCTGATGGAGGCTGGTGGAGTTGTCCCCAGCGAGTTGCGACACGCGGTGCGAAGCGTCGATTCAAGGCAGAGACAGATTGATGCTAGGTTCAGGGAAGAATTCCAATTCAATGGAGAAAAGGGAATATACATGCGAATGAAACCGTATCTCAAGCGCAGTTTGACTGTGGTCGTTGTCGGCGGGCTCTCCGCTGTGCTGGTCGCCGGCTGTAGCAGCGGCACGCCGGAGGCGTCGGCGCCTGAGCGTGATCTCGGTACGCCGGTCGCGGGCGAAATCGGTGACGGCGTGCTCAAGGGCGTGACGCTGACCTACGCGGCGTCGGGAGGAATCTTCCAGGACGGTCAGACCAAGGCAGCCTGGGAGCCGTTCGCCGAAAAGTCGGGCGCGACTTTTCTCCAGGATGCCTTCGACTCCGGCAAGCTCAAGGCGATGGTCGACTCCGGCAACGTCTCCTGGGACGTTGTGAACACCACCCAGTTCGACACCGCTCGGGGCTGCGGCACGCTCTACGAGGAGTATGACTACTCTCAGATCGACATGTCGAAGATCCCGGAGGGAACCGTCACGGACAAGTGCATGGTTCCGAATATTCTCTACGGACTCGTGGTCGCCTACAACACGGACGCCTTCGGCGACAACCCCCCGACCAGCGCCGCTGACTTCTTCGACACGAAGAAGTTCCCGGGCAAGCGCACGGTGAGCCAGTCGACCTACGTCGACCCGCAGACGGCGGAGTTCGCACTCGTGGCGCAGGGCAAGGATCCCAGCACCATCACCACGGATGACATCGATGGCGCCTTCGACATGTACCGGTCGCTCGGCAGCGACGTGATCGGCTGGACGACTGGAGCGCAGGCCCAGCAGCAGCTCGAATCGGGTGAAGCCGTAATGGGCCTGGTCTGGTCAGGTCGCGGCTACGGTGCTGCGGCGGCCGGCGCCCCGATCGCCCCCATGTGGGACGACTGGATGATCATGGTTGACTCAACCGGTATCCCGAAGGGTATCAAGGACAAGCAGGCCGCGTTCGCCGCAGTCAACTACTACATCGGCGCAGAACAGCAGGCGAAGATGACTGAACTGACGTCGTACGGTCCGGTCAACACCGATGCAAAGCCGAAGGTCGATAAGAAGCTGGGCACCTGGCTGACAACGGAACACATGGCCACGGGTCACGCTCCCAACGTCGACTTCTGGGTCAAGAACTATGATGTGCTGGCGACAGCCTGGGCCGGTTGGGCCACGGGTAGCTGACCCTATGTCCCAGATTTCGGCTCCTTCCCGGCCGAGGGTGACCTCGGCCGGGAAGGTCGGCTCGGAGGCGAACCAGCGGGCACCCAGAAACTGGAAGCCGTTCCTTCTCCTCGTCCCGGCGTTTCTCATCGTCTCCCTCTTCTTCCTCGCACCACTTGTCGACGTCTTCATCCGGAGCATCACCGACCCTCGGCTGGGCCTGCAGAACTATGTCTGGCTCTTCACCACCGAGACGAATATCACGGTGACCGTGCGCACCTTCGGCACCGCGCTTCTGGTTACCGTGGTGTGCGTGCTCCTCGCGTACCCGTATGCGTACCTGATGACGATCGTGGGCGATCGCACCCGGAATCTGCTCCAACTGTTCGTGATGCTTCCACTCTGGACCAGCATTCTCGTCCGCACGCTTGCCTGGATGGTGCTGCTGCAGGACACCGGACCGATTAACGGATTCCTCGAGACCGCGTTCGGCATCGGACCACTGCCGCTGATCAGAAGTACTTTCGGTGTCGCTTTGGCGATGAGTCAGGTGTTGCTTCCCTTCATGGTGCTGCCGCTGTACTCGGCGATGTCCAAAATCGACAAGCGTCTGTTGCCTGCGGCGTCGAATCTCGGTGCGAGGCCGATCACCGCATTCTTCACTGTCTACCTGCCCCTGTCCCGCCCAGGAATCTTCGCCGGTTCGATCACGGTGTTCATCCTCGGGCTGGGCTTCTACATCATTCCGTCGTTGCTCGGGTCGTCGAAGGAGATCATGATATCGGCCCTGATGTACCAGCAGATCAGCGTCTTCCTCATGTGGGGTCAGGGCACCGCGCTGGGGATCTTCCTGCTCGCAGCCACCGTCCTCATTCTCGTTGTGGTCGGCCGGCTGTCGAAGGGTGCAAGCATGTTCCCGGGGGTCGAGAAATGATGCTGCGGAGGGTGCTCGGCGCTATCGCGATTCTGATCATCGCCTGGCTGGTTCTGCCCACGTTGGTCATTATTCCGATGTCGTTCAACTCGGCCAGTTCATTCAACTTCCCGCCCAAGGGATTCTCCCTTCGGTGGTACGAGAACTTTTTCACAGACGCCTCATGGCTCCGGGCCCTCGGCGCCTCACTGCAAGTGGCGATCGTCACCATGATCGTTGCCACCACAGTGGGGGTAATGGCATCGATCGGCCTCTCGAAGGTTCGGTTCCGGGGTAAGGCGTTATTGGAGAACTTCTTCCTCACCCCACTCATCGTTCCTGGCATCGTGATTGCCGTTGGGCTCTACTCGCTCTTTCTCCGATTCAATCTCCTGGGGACACTGCCGGGCTTCGTTCTCGCTCACACCGTGGTCGCATTGCCACTCGTGATCATCAACGTGATGGCTTCACTGCAGGGCGTCGATCCACGACTCGAAGAGGCGTCGGCGAGCCTCGGAGCGGGACGGCTGCAAACCTTCTTCAGCATCACGTTGCCGCTGATCATGCCGGGAGTCACGGCCGGGGCCCTGTTCGCCTTTGTCACCTCCTTCGATGAGATCATTCTGTCTCTGTTCATCCAGAGTCCTCAGCTGCAGACGCTGCCGGTGAAGATCTACTACAGCGTCACCCAAACCAATGACCCCACCGTGGCTGCGGTAGCCGTGATAGCCATGTTCACATCCGTGATCATCATGCTTTCCGCGCAATTCGCCAGTCGTAAGAGAAAGTCGGTT
Source organism: Cryobacterium sp. TmT2-59 (assembly GCF_004403545.1). Lineage (NCBI taxonomy): Bacteria > Bacillati > Actinomycetota > Actinomycetes > Micrococcales > Microbacteriaceae > Cryobacterium > Cryobacterium sp. TmT2-59. The sequence goes on from NZ_SOGM01000074.1 coordinate 8,986, forward strand.
TCCGCATGACCTCGAATGAAATTGCCGGGACCGCACCCTCACCCGACCAGATCCTCCGTGAGCTCAATCTCGACACTCAAGCGATCAGCACCATCAACCACGCCGGCATCAGCCTGCGCAACGTGACGAAGCGCTACGGCGAGAAGGCCGTTGTCGATGACATCGACCTCATCGTCGAACCGGGAGAGTTCATGACTTTCCTGGGGCCGTCCGGATCGGGCAAGACGACCACGCTGAACATGATCGCCGGTTTCGCGAGCGTGACTGAGGGGCTCCTGCACATCTACGGCAAGCCCGTGGCGAAGGTGCCCGCCCACAAGCGAGACATTGGGATGGTTTTCCAGAACTACGCGCTCTTCCCGCACATGACCGTTGCGGAGAACATCGCGTACCCCCTCAAGCGACGCAAGATCCCCAAGGACCGTCAGCGAACCATGGTCAAGGACGTGCTGGACATGGTCCGGATGGGGGACTACGGCAATCGTTCTCCCGCAGAGCTTTCGGGCGGGCAACAGCAACGGGTCGCACTTGCGCGTGCTCTGGTCTACAGTCCCCGAGTGCTTCTCATGGACGAACCCCTCGGCGCACTCGACAAGAAGTTGCGTGAATGGCTCCAGGCAGAGATCAAGAGAATTCACCGCGAAGTGGGCTCGACGTTCGTGTACGTGACACACGATCAAGAGGAAGCGCTGTCAATGTCTGACCGGATCGCGGTCTTCAATAACGGAAAGATCGAACAGGTCGGCAGCTCGGTCGAATTGTACGAACGCCCGAACACCCTCTTCGTCGGTCGATTCCTCGGAGAATCGACGGTCCTCATCGGGAAGCGGGCGGGATCCGTTGATGGAGGCACAACCGTCGACGTCGCCGGATATCAGATATCCGTGCCTGGCGACAGAGTCGGTGACGACCTGGCTGTGCTGATCCGTCCTGAGAACATCGTGCTGTATCAGGAGGGGTACCGTCCGGACTCAGCCTCATTCCAATCGGTTGATGTTCGGGTCCTGGGAGTGACCTATCTGGGATCGGGATGGCGATACGAAGTCCTTCTGCCGGACGGCAGCAGCGGTACCGTTCGGGTATCGCACTCGAGCGAGTCCTTCGCTGAGGGGAGCAAAGCCACGATGGTGTGGCACGTCGAATCCGGGGTACTCCTGCAGGACTCGGGAGAACTCGGGGAATCGACTACCTGACGGCCGCGATCAGGCATCCGGTGTGGGTGGCTGCCGCTTGTCCTTTACAGGGCGAGGGATGCAGCCACCCGCCGAGCTTCCCGGAAGCCGCTTTCGATGGCACCGTCGATGAAGCCGCCCCAGAGATCCGCAGTGTCGCAGCCGGCAAAGTGAACGATGCCGCTCGGAGTCTGGAGATCGCGAAGGTGACGGGTCAACTGATTGGGGCGGTGCACCATCCAGGTGTTCTGCGAAAGCGGGTCCTTCATCCAATCATGTGAGGCGACCTCGAGCACTTCGAGATCGTCGCGCCAGACTGCGAGTGCTGCCTGAACCTGGGCGATGCTGGTGACGTCGATCATGGTGTGGTCAGGGCCGAACGCGATGAGGACGGATTCGTCTTCGGAGATGAACTCGCTCTTCAATACCGATATCGGGTGTCGCTGGGAGGCGTATGCGAAGAATGGTGTGACGGCGCCCCGAACTCGAATCCACAGTTTGATGCCCTGGGACCCCACACGTTCACGGTTCGACGCCGACCAGGCTTCGGGGAGTTCGGGGGACATCCGGATGCTGTGCACGGCGTTTATGGGGAGTGTCATGATGATCCGCCGCGCGCGGACCTGGGTGCCGTCTTCACAGGTCACAATCCCAAAGTCGGCTTGGTGATCGATCGAGCGAACGGTCGTTCCCAACCGGATCTCACCGCGGACATCCTCGGCAATCGCCTGGGTAAAAGCAGACATGCCGCCGACCACGCTGTACGTCGCCGAGGCCTCGTGCATCAGCGGCCAGTGTCCACCGCTGGCGCTTACCCAACGGAGCGCGGCGGAGAGCCCGACCTCGTTGAGAGGGGCGTTCATATGCCCCACCCAGACTGACTCATTCGCCGACCGAGCCTCGTCGTCGAGGGCGATCGAGTCGAAGCGATCCTGCAGTGACAGGGAATCAAGAGAGGCGATCTCACCACTGGTGGGGTCGACCGCACGGGGGATCGCGGAGAGCGAATCTGACACCAGCCGGGCCTGACCATCGGCGATCAGGGCCATGAAATTTTCCAGCGTCCCACTGCGGCGGGCATCGCCCGCGCCCAACCAATACGCCTCCTCGGGACGAATGCTGCGGGTGACGTGTCGACCATAGCGAGTCACTTCCGACCAGGTATGGGGTTGGACCCAGTGCACCCATGTGCCGCCGAGTTCCAGGTCGTGTCCAAGCCTGTGGTCTGTCCAGGTGCGGCCACCGACCCGGTCGCGTGCCTCCAGCACCAGCACGGTGAGGCCGGCGTTCCCAAGTTCTCGCGCGGCAATCAGGCCGGAGAAGCCGGCCCCGACCACAACGACGTCGACAGTCTCCACGTGGTGAATTCCCTTTCGATCTCGGGGCGTAATCAGGAAAGCAGCCGCAGGGCAGCGGCCGCACGTACGCCCGATTCCACTGCGCCGTTGAGCGATTGCGCTATCCCGGTATGTTCGCCCGCGATGGCCACGCGTCCGGAAGGCAACTTGAAGGCGCCGATGTCATCGGCTGTCCAGTCGAGAGACGCGGCAGAATATGAGCCCTGAGCCCATTCATCGCTCGTCCAGTCGGTGAGGAGGGGGTCACCGTCGAGAACCAGTTCTGGACGCATTTCCTGGAGAGCGGCGAGCCAGGTTCGGGGACCTGCCACGGTCTCGAGCGCCTGGAGCGTCGCTTCGCCTCCAGCGAAGCAGGAAAGAGCGGGAACGCGATTCTCCCCGTCGGCCGACATCGATCGCCATGACCACCACGCCTGGTCACCGTGCTGCAGTGCTGAATCGCCATCGACCCTTGTCAGCGGAACCCCGAGCTTGGCTGCGGTCCCCATGAAGCGGTGATCGAGTGCAATCCGCTGTGCCGGGTTCAGATCGAATCCCAACGCGAGCGAACGGAGGAGCGGGAAAGGAACGGTGATGACTGCTGCGTCAGCGTCGATCGAACCGCCATCAGCCAGGGTCACCTGGACACCCGTCCTGCTCTGGTCGACCCCGATAACGGGAGACTCCAGCCGCACAGCGGGAGCAAGCCGGCGAGCGAGTTCAAGTGCCAGGGACTGATTGCCGTTGAGAAATCGTCCCCCATCCTCGACGTACCCGTTGGCTGACGAAGACTCATGGAGAATCGCAGCTTCGGCACTGATCCTGGCGGGATCTGCCGCAAGGGAAGTCCTGATCCGACAATAAAGGGGGTTAGCGCGAAAGTTTCCTCCCAGCGTCGCACTGTAGACGTCATCAACAGAAACGCGGTCGAGCCCGTCGCCGAGCATGGTCGTCAGCGTTGACGACAGCCTCGCGGACGTCTCATTGAGTTCCGCGAAGGAGACGTGGGAGGTGCCGACTGTCCGGCGCCCGTAACGCACATTGTGGGTGAGGACCGGGACACCCACTTCGGCTGAGAGCCTCCGAATTTCGAACTCGGTCGGGAAGACGTATTCACCCCCACGCTCCGTCAATTGCCCGTTGCTCAGCTTCTGGGACCAGGTGCGCCCGCCGACCCGATTGCGAGCCTCGAGAATGGTTGTCTCGTGGCCGAGCTTGTGAAGTTCCCAGGCGGCGGTAAGGCCGGCCAGACCGGCGCCGATGATTATTACTTTCATGATGAGGTCCCCAATGACCGCGACGGTGCCGAGTGCGCTCGAGATCTTCTCCGCCGATGGGCCTGAGGTATTTCGAACCTTTCCCAAAATACTATCGAATGGGGCGCGGACCGCGGATTTTGGTGTGGGAATCGCCGCGTGCGTCTGCTGGCGGGGCTGTCCGTCCGGAAAGATGATGGCCACAGCAGCACAGGCAGGCCTTTCGGTGACTCTCGGCGTCATCCGTGCCCGCTAGCCTGAAGTAGTCACCGCACCAAGCATCGCACCAGCCACCGCACCACTGGAGGACACCAATGCTGTTGACCGCCGACCTGTACGACGAACGCGGAGAAGAACTGCAGTCCGTCTCGCTCCAGTTCCAGGACCTCGGCGGCCGCGCCCGGTTCACCGGACCGATTCGCACCGTGACCTGCTTCCAGGACAATGCCCTGGTCAAATCGGTGCTGTCCACGCCCGGGGACGGCGCCGTGCTCGTGGTCGACGGCGGCGGCTCGCTCGAGACCGCGCTGATGGGCGACATGATCGCCGACCTCGCGGTGCAGAACGGCTGGGCCGGCGTCGTGATCAACGGCGCGATCCGCGACCGGGTCGCCATCGGCACCATGCAACTCGGGGTCAAGGCCCTCGGCAGCAACCCCCGCAAGAGCTCGAAGGCCGGCGTGGGCGTCACGGATGCCGTGGTCGAGTTCGGCGGCGTGACTTTCACCCCCGGGCGCACGGTCTTCTGCGACGAAGACGGGATCCTCGTCGAGCGGTAGCACGCTTCGAGCGCTAGGGCTTCGAGCGCTGGGGCATCGAGCGCTGGGGCATCGAGTGGTCGCACGTGTTGGACCGGACGCGCGGCGCCACCCGAGGAAACTCACTCAGGTGGAGCCGCTGGTGCGGGGTCCAACATCATTGTTGTACTCGGGGAACAGCGCTGGTCACCCGGCTTCTCACGTTACGCGGATCGAGGGGGCTTTGTCATCACCGAATCGGCGTGAATCAGCCCGAATCGGCCGCGCAAGCTAACGATTGATACCGAGCTAACGATTGACACCGAGCCACCCGTAGCGGCGCTGCGGCCGCCCGGCCTGGCCGTAGCGCAGGGTGACGCCGGCCTGCCCGGTGTGCACGAAATGCTCGAGGTATTTGCGGGCGACGACCCGGGACAGGCCCAGCGTCTCCGCACACTCGGATGCCGCGACATCCGTCTCGCTGTCGACCAGCGTGTACTCGACCAGGCTCGCGGTCTCCTTGCTGAGTCCCTTCGGCAGCGGCGGGATCACGGCCACCGACCCCGTGGCGCCGAGGGCCTGGTCGAGGTCGCTCTGGCTGATCTGGCCGGGCCGGGTGAGCAGGCGGCGACGCTCGGCGTAGCCGTGCAGCCGCGACTGCAGCTCGGTGATCTTGAACGGCTTCAGCAGGTAGCTCACGATCCCGCCCTGCAGGGCGGCGCCGATGGTCTCGGCCTCGCGCGCTGCGCTCAGCACGAGGAAGTCGACGTCGTGGTCGGCCTCGCGGGCGCGGCGGATGACGTCCAGCCCGGTCATATCGGGCAGGTAGATGTCCAGCAGCACGAGGCAGGGCCGCAGTTCGGTGATCAGCTGCAACGCTTCGGCGCCGGAGTGGGCCACGCCCACCACCCGGAAGCCGGGCTGCTGCAGCACGACGCGCTCGTGCGCCCGGGCCACCATGAAGTCGTCGTCGACGACCAGCACGTCACACATGGTTCGCCTCCCGCGCGGCCGCGGGTCGGCCCGGCTCCACCGACAGTACCGGAAGCGCCGACGAAACCGGCAGCACGGCCGTGAACACGGTGCCGTCCTCGTGCCGGTACGTCACCTCGCCGCCGCGCCGGGTGACCACCAGCCGAACGATCGCCAGACCGAAGCCGTGCTCGGCCCCGCTGGACTCGGCCCCGGTTCCGGCCCCGGCCCCGATCTCAGCAACGGAACGGGCCGGCGCCGGCCGCTTCGACGTCACGCCCGCCTCGAACACGCGCTCGAGCAGCCCCGACTCGACGCCGGGTCCCGTGTCGCGCACCGTGACCCGAACGGCGGCCGCCAGCATCCGGATGTCCACCTCCACCTTGCGCGTCCCGGCTCCGGTGACCGCGTCGAGCGCGTTGTCCACCAGGTTGCCGATCACCGTCACCAGGTCGGTCGAGAGCCGCGGGTCCACCCGCGGCAGCGCGGACGCGGCCGACAGGGTCAGCTCGGCGCCGCGCTCCCGGGCCAGCGAGGTCTTCGCGATCACCAGGGCGGCGACGGCGGGCTCCGCCAGGCGGGTGAGCACGTCCCGGTCCAGGTCCGACCGGTCGCGGGTGACCGCGTCGATATAGTCGACGGCCGCGTCGGTGTCCCCGAGCTGCATCAGCATCGAGATCGTGTGCAGCCGGTTCGCGAACTCGTGGGTCTGCGCGCGCAGGGTGTCGGTGGCCTGCTGGCTGCTGCCCAGGTCGCGCTGCAGGGTGACCAGTTCGGTGCGGTCGCGCAGGGTTGTCACCACCTCGGGTTTCGCCCGCGGCGGGTGGATCGTGGTCTGATTGAGCACGAGCAGCATGCCCCCGTTGACGAGGGGCGTGTCCCGGTCGTTCTCGCCGTGCGTGCGCAGGGCGCGGGCGGCCGCGTCGTCGAGCCCGACCTCGTGGATCGACCGGCCCGGGGCGTCGTCGGGTAGTCCCAGCAGCATCCGGGCGCTGTCGTTGGCGAGGGTGATGATGCCGTCCGCGTCCACGGCCACGACGCCTTCACGGATGCCGTGCAGCATGGCCTCCCGGTGCTCCACCAGGCGGGCGATCTGTTCCGGTTCCAGGCCGAGGGTCTGCCGTTTGACCCGGGCCGCCATCCACCACGACCCGGCCGCGCCGAGCACCCCGGCCACGCTGAGGTAGGTGAGCAGGTTCGGGGCGGCGGCGGCGAGCAGCCCCGCCAGGGTCGGCAGCTGGCGCCCGGCCACGAGGTGGCCCACCAGCTCGCCGGCGTCGTCGAGCACGGGAACCCGGGCGACGACGTGGTCGATGGTGCCGAGCGGGGCCAGGCCGGCCCACGCGCCGTCCGACCCGGTCGGGGCAGTGCCCAGCACGAGCACGGTACGCAGCAGCCTCGGGTCGGCGGGCGACGCGAGAACGCGGCCGGCGGCATCCGTCACGATCAGTTCGTCGACGCCGGTCGTGGTGCGCAGGGTCTCCACGGGGGCGGTGAGCCGGGCGGGCGGCGAGGCGGCCGGAGCGTCCGCGTCGGGGGAGGCGTCGGCAGGGGCGACGGAAGAGGCGTCGGCAGACACGTCAGGGGCCGCATCGGCGAGGATGCTGCGCAGCAGCGGGTTCGCGGCCGAGTATTCGGCCACGGCCAGCATGCGCCGCTGCTGACCCGATTCGAAGGTCTGGCGGGTCTGCTCGAGCGAGATGGCGGTGACGGCCACGAGCACGATCGCCAGCAGGCTGAGCTGGAACAGCAGCAGCCGGCGGGTGAGGGTCAGCCGGGACCGGGTCGACTGCGGCGTGCGCGGTGATGGTGACTGCACGTGCCCTCCACTCGGTCGTCGTCGGCCCTAGAGAATCGTCGCGCACAATGGGGGAGAAGGGAAACCCGCACACAAGCTACACAACGTTCGCTAACACCATAAGTTGTGGCGGCCCGGGGGTGCCTGCGCACCATGGGACCCGTCGGCAATGAGGCCGGCCAACGAACCAGAGGAACGCAATGAGAAAACCAGCAATGTCGCGGCGTCTCATCGGCAGCACCATGATGGCTTCAACCCTGGTGCTCGCGCTCAGCGCCTGCGGCGTCACGGGCGGGGCTTCCACAGCCGCGACCGACAGCGGGCCGCTCCAGAACCTGCAGGTCATGGTGCCCAACGCGCCGGGCTCGGGCTACGACGTGACCGGCCGCGCCGCGGTGCGGGTCATGGACGAGGTCGGCATCAGCACCGGCACCGAGGTCACCAACCTGGCCGGAGCCGGCGGCACGATCGGCCTCGCCCGCACGCTCACCGAGAAGGGAAACGCGAACTTCCTGCTCGTGATGGGCCTCGGCGTCGTCGGCGCCGCGTACACGAATGAGGGCGATGCAAAGGTCGCGGATGCCGAGCCGATCGCCCGCCTGATCGAAGAAGCCGGGGCCATCTTCGTGCCCGCGAACTCCCCGTACACGACACTCGACGACCTGGTCACCGCGTGGAAGGCCAACCCGGCGAACTTCGCGGTCGGCGGCGGCTCCTCGCCCGGCGGCCCGGACCACCTGCTGCCGATGCAGCTCGCGGATGCCGTCGGCATCGAGGCCAGCACGGTGAACTACGTCGCCTACGACGGCGGCGGCGAGATGCTGCCGGCCATCCTGGGCGGCAAGCTCCAGTTCGCGGCCTCCGGCTACGGCGAATACCTCGAGCAGGTCAAGTCGGGAGAGCTGCGCGTGCTGGCCGTCACCAGCGCGAAGCGCGTCCCGGTGATCGACGCGCCCACGCTCACGGAAGAGGGCGTCGACCTGGTCTTCACCAACTGGCGCGGGCTGCTCGCGGCCCCCGGCCTGACCAAAGCCGAGAAGGCCCGCCTGATCGGCGCCGTCACCGCGATGCACGACAGCGACGAGTGGGCCCAGGTCCTCGAGGACAACGGCTGGACGGATGCGTTCCTCACCGGCACGAAATTCTCCACCTTCCTGACCGAGCAGGACGAACGGGTCGCGAGCACGCTCACGAGCCTGGGATTGGTGTGACCGGCGTCACCACCCCGAGCACCCTGATGCGCGGTCGCTCCGAGCTGGGCGTCGCCGCCCTGCTCGGGGCGCTCGCCGCGGTCGTAGCGGTCGATGCGGCGAACATCCGTCACACCGCCGTCAGCACCGGGGTGATGGGCCCGCAGGTGGTGCCCTTCCTGATCGCGGCGGGCCTGGCCCTCTGCGCGATCGCGCTCACGGTCAACGTGCTGCGCGGCGGCCACGGGCACCCCGAGGAGGGCGAGGACATCGACCTCACCACCGGTGCGCACTGGCCGACGCTGCTCGGGCTGGGCGCGCTCATCCTGGCTGCCGCGTTCACGATGGAACCCCTCGGGTTCGTCATCACCAGCGCCATCCTCTTCTACGGTTCGACGCTTCTGCTCGGCTCCCGGCACTACGTCTGGGGGCTGCTGATCGGCATCGCGCTCGCCGTGGCCACGTTCTACGGCTTCGTACTGGGCCTCGGCATTCCCCTGCCGGCCGGCCTGCTGACGGGAATTCTCTGATGGAAAATCTCTCCCTGTTGATGGAGGGCTTCGCGAACGCGCTGACCCTGCAGAACCTGCTCTTCGCCCTGATCGGCGTGCTGCTCGGCACCGCCGTCGGCGTGCTTCCGGGCATCGGGCCGGCCATGACGGTGGCGCTGCTGTTACCCCTGACCTACGCGCTGGACGTGACCGGGTCGCTGATCATGTTCGCCGGCATCTACTACGGCGGCATGTACGGCGGGTCGACCACCTCGATCCTGCTCAACACGCCGGGGGAGTCCTCCTCGGTGGTCACGGCCCTCGAAGGCAACAAGATGGCCAAGGCCGGCCGGGGCGCCCAGGCGCTCGCGACGGCCGCGATCGGCTCGTTCGTGGCCGGCACCATCGCCACCGCTGCCCTCGTGTTCGTGGCCCCGTTCATCGTGTCGATCGCGATCAGTCTCGGCGCCCCGTCGTACTTCGCGATGATGGTGTTCGCGTTCATCGCGGTGAGCACCGTGCTCGGCACCTCGCGCATCCGTGGCCTGTCGTCGCTGATGATCGGGCTCGCCATCGGCCTGGTCGGCATGGACGCCACCACCGGGCAGCCCCGGTTGACCTTCGGGCAGCCGCTCCTGGCCGGCGGGATCGACGTGGTCGTGATCGCGGTCGCGCTCTTCGCGATCGGCGAGGCGCTCTGGATCGCCGCCCACCTGCGGCACGGCAAGCCGGTCACCATCCCGGTGGGCGTGCCGTGGATGGGCAAGGAGGACTGGAGGCGCAGCTGGAAGCCCTGGCTGCGCGGCACCGCGATCGGGTTCCCATTCGGGGCCATTCCGGCCGGCGGGGCCGAGATTCCCACCTTCCTCTCGTACGTCGTCGAGAAGAAGCTGTCGAAGCATCCGGAGGAGTTCGGCAAGGGCGCGATCGAGGGCGTGGCCGGTCCGGAGGCCGCGAACAACGCGTCGGCGGCCGGCACGCTCGTGCCGCTGCTGACCCTGGGCCTGCCGACGACGGCGACGGCTGCGGTGATGATCGCCGCGTTCAACCAGTACGGGATCCACCCCGGGCCGCTCCTGTTCAAGACCGAACCGGTGCTGGTCTGGACCCTGATCGCGAGCCTGTTCGTCGGCAACACCCTGCTTCTGCTGCTGAACCTGCCGCTCGCGCCGTTCTGGGCGAAGCTGCTGCGCATCCCGCGGCCCTACCTCTATGCCGGGATCCTGTTCTTCGCGACCCTCGGAGCGTATGCCGCGGGGCTGCAGGCGCTCAACATCGTGATCCTGCTGCTGATCGGGTCGCTCGGCTACGTCGCCCGGCGGTACGGCTTCCCGGTGCTGCCGATCATCGTCGGCGCCATCCTTGGACCGCAGATGGAACGTCAGCTGCGGCGGGCGCTGCAGATCAGCAACGGCGACCCGGGGGCTCTCGTCAGCGAGCCCGTGGCCGTGGTCATGTACACGGTGATCGTGCTGTTCCTGGTGCTTCCGCCGCTGGTGCGGTGGGCGCGGCGTCGCGCCGGGATCGTCCCGAGCGGTGCTGCCGGGCCGGGTGCCGGTGGGTTGGGTGTCGGTGCCGCGTCCACGGATGCTGCGTCCACGGATGCCTCGTCCACGGATGCTGCGTCGACGGATGCTGCGTCGACGGATGCCTCGTACACGGATGCTGCGTCGACGGATGCCTCGTCCACGGATGCTGCGCCCGAGGACGCCGACCAGTCGGACACCTTCGTGCGCTGACGCAGCCGTAGCCGGCAACATCCGCCGAGTTCGTCACTTCCGGTCGAGTTCGCCAAGTGTGCCTGGCGACCTCGACCGGAACAGGCGAACTCGGCGACGGATGCTGCGACATCCGTCTCTCGGATGCCACCGTCAGGCACCCGCGGGGCGCCCTGGCCCTCGCCCTCGCGGTCTCGCGGAACAGTCGCGCGGTGCTCAACATCCGCCGAGTTCGTCACTTCCGGTCGAGTTCGCCAAGTGTGCCTGGCGACCTCGACCGGAACAGGCGAACTCGGCGACGGATGCTCGACCGGAACAGGCGAACTCGGCGACGGATGCTCGACCGGAACAGGCGAACTCGGCGTACGGATGCCCGGTCCGGCGACGCGGGACCGGCGGACGGAGACCCGGCCGGCGCCCGGGCTCAGCGCAGGGCGGACCGCCCGGCGTGCACGACCTGGCTGCGCTCGGTCAGTTCGACGACGCGTGCCGTGCCGTTCTCGAGGGTGACCTCGACCTCGAAGGCGTGGTCGAGGGCGGTGCTCTGCCGGAAGTCGGTCACGGTTCCGCTGCCGACCTCGGCCAGGGCGGCCTGCTCGGAGCTCGTGCGGTCGACGCTGGCGAGTTCGGCCCGGGTAAGCGCCCGGGGAGCGAGAGCGGATGCGCCCTCGCCCGTCCAGCCGGGAGTGCTCATCCAGACGACGGCGAATGTGGCGTCGAGTTCGACGGTGACCTCCACCCCGTTGGGGAGCCGGGTCTCCACTTCGTATGGCGTGGCGGCGGCCGGGCGGCGCTGGGCATCCGTCACGGTGCCGGGCCCGATCACGGTGAGGGCGGCGCGGCTCGCGCGTTCGAGTTCGTTGTCGGTCAGGCGCGTGTCATCGCTGCCGACGGCCGTCGCGATTCCGGCCGCACCGGCGCCCACGGCGACCATGACGGCCACGGCGACCGCGATCCAGGTCTTGTTTCCGACACGGGGCACCCAGGAAAAAGTCACACCCCCCAGTCTGGGGGATACCGCACGGTCCCGATGACACGACGGCCGGAGCGATGGCGCCGCCCCCAGCTGCGGAGTCGGGGCGGGGCGGCTACGGCTTGCGCACATGGCCCGGAATGGCCCCGAGAATCGCCACGGATGCCCACCGTCGCCGCCGCATCGGCGAGTCTCGGAGCAAAGGGCGAGCCTCGGCAGGAGACTGCCGTGAGACGGCCCCCCCCCTCGGGGGCTGCTGTGCGCCGGGGCCCAGTCGCTAGATTCGAGTCAGCACTGGGGGGGAGAGCGATGATGATGGAGAGTGCCTCCCTGCGCCCGCCGTTCGCGGCACCCTCCCTTCACGATCAGCTTCTGGGCCGGCGGGAAAGCACATCACCGCGCACATCACCGCGCACATCACCGCGTTCGCCGCTCGGTCGAATCTTCGGCCGGTCGTCGCGTGGCGCCGACGGTGCGTCATGGTACTTCGGAGCCGAGGGAGCAAACGTGGTGCGCTCACTGCTGGCGACGCTGCCGCCGGAATGGACCGTGTTCCACTCCGTGGTCAGCGCGGCAAAATCCAACGCCGACCACCTCGTGATCGGCCCCGGCGGCATCTTCACGATCAGCACGAAGCACCACGGCGGCACGCAAGTCCGGGTCGGCAAGCACGATATGTCCGTCGACGGCGAGAAGGTGCACTACCTGCGGGCTGCCGAGTTCGCGGCCGAGCGGGTCACGGAACTGGTGCAGGCACGGATGCCGTTGCTCGCCCCCGTTCAGCCCGTGATCGCCTTCGTCAACCCCGAGCAGCTCGTGATCATGGAGAAACCCGAGCAGGTCAAGGTCATCGACGCGGGCGACCTGCGCCGCTGGCTGGTCAACCTGCACCCCGTGCTGACGGCCGGTGAGGTGCAGGAGGTGGCCGACCTGCTCGACAGTCCCGGCAGCTGGCGCGCTCTGCCCGAGAACGAGAACGAGAACGAGAACGAGAACGAGAACGAGCCCGAACACGCCGCGGCCCCGGGACGGATGCGCGTGGCCGGCATCCGTCGCCTGCACTGGATCCTGCGCGCCGCGCTGGCCGTCCTCGGGGCAGGCATCGCCGTGCTGCCTCTGCTGGGGGGAACCGGCGGCTGAAACTCCTCACCTTCCGCTGATGAAGGCGGGGGTGAACATCGCGCGAACATCCGAGGAAGGGCTCCGGAACAGACGGCGGAACGTCCATTTCTGCCGCCTGCCCGTGATCTAGTCGATCAAATGGATGCGACTCGACGACAATTTCTGACCACGGTCGGCACCATGGCGGCCGGGGCCATGGCCGCCGGCGGCGCGGCCGGCGCCGCGAAGGGCGCCGGATTCGGCGCGGCAGGGCACCCCGGCAGCGCGCGGCAACCGGGCGTCACCGCCACCCTGCCAGCCCCGGCCGATTCCGGGATCGACCACGTGATCGTGCTCATGATGGAGAACCGCTCCTTCGACCATTTCCTCGGCTGGATGCCTGGGGCGGACGGCAAACAGGCCGGGCTGACCTACACCGACCGCTACCGGGTCCGGCGCGCCACGCATCATCTGGGGGACTTCCAGGGCTGCGGGCACCCTGACCCCGACCACTCGTACGAGGGCGGCCGCATCCAGTTCAACTCGGGCAAGTGCGACGGCTGGTTGCGATCCGGCGAGAGCGACGCCTTCGCGATCGGCTACTACGATTCAACGGATCTGGACTTCTTCCGCCAGGCCGGACCGGACTGGACGGTCTGCGACCGGTATTTCGCGGCCACCATGGCCGAAACGTACCCCAACCGGTTCTACCAGCACGCCGGGGCCACCGACCGCACCCACAACTCCACGGTCACGAGCACGCTGCCCACCATCTGGGACCGGCTGTCCGACGCCGGACTGCGCGGCAAGTACTACTACGGCGACATCCCGTTCACCGCGCTCTGGGGCACGAAGTACCTCGATATCTCACACCCGTACGCCGACTTCCTGGCCGATTGCGCGTCGGGAAACCTGCCGGAGGTCTCCTTCGTCGACCCCCGGTTCTCCGACGAAGGCTCCGGCACCTCCGGTGACGACCACCCGCACGCCGACATCCGTTCCGGTGAGCTCTTCCTCGCCGAGGTCTACGCGGCCGTCACGAAGAGCCCGGCGTGGGGACGCACCCTGTTCGTGATCAACTACGACGAGTGGGGCGGCTTCTTCGACCACGTCGCCCCGGTCACGGCCCCGGATGCCGATCCCGGCAACGCCCTGCGCGGCTTCCGGGTGCCGGCCGTCGTGATCTCGCCGCGCGCCCGGCGCCGCCATGTCGCGCACGAGACGTACGACCACACCTCCGTGCTGAAAGCCATCGAGTGGCGCTGGAATCTGCCGCCGCTGACGCCGCGGGACACGGCCGCGCGCAACATCGCGGAGGTCCTGGACTTCACCAGCCCCCCGAACCTGCTCGCCCCGAAATACCTGGTTCCGCCCTTCGTGGCCGGTGCGCCCTGCGCGCCGGTGGGAACGCCCTCGGTCGAAGAATGGCCGGCCCTGAGGGACAAGGCGCTCGCGGACGGGTGGATGCTGCCATGAGCGTGACGCGCGGGGCACCCGGCATCCGTCGACCTCTCGGGCTGCGCTGGATGGCCGCCGCGGCCCTGATCCTGCTGGCGACGGCGACCCTGGGTCAGATGATCGACCCACCGGAGGCCGAGGCCCGGTCGGGGGCCGCGGCTGGAGGAGGCACCGGAGGCGGCACCGGCACCGGCGCCCTGCCCGGGGCCAGGCACGTCTTCGTGATCAACCTGGAGAACAAGGGCTACGACAGCGCCTGGGGGCCGGCGTCGGCTGCGCCCTACCTGGCCGGAACCCTGCGCAACCAGGGCGTGCTGCTGACCCAGTACTTCGGCGTCGCCCACAATTCCCTGCCCAACTACATTGCCCAGATCTCGGGACAGGGCCCGAACCCGCAGACCCAGGCCGACTGCCAGACCTATTCGCCGTTCGTGGGTGCGGGCACGACCAGCCCGGGACAATACGTGGGCAACGGATGCGTGTACCCGGCCGCCGTTCCCACCGTCGCCGGCCAGCTGACCGATTCGGGGCGTACCTGGAAGGGGTACATGGAAGACATGGGGTCCTCCTGCCGGCACCCGTCACTCGGTGCTGTGGACGACACGCAGAAGGCGCGCGTGGGGGACCAGTACGCGGTCCGGCACAACCCGTTCGTGTACTTCGCCAGCATCACCGGCTCGCCGGACTGCGCTCGGAACGATGTGGACCTGAATGCGCTGACGGCCGATCTGGCGTCGACCGCCACCACGCCGAACCTCTCGATGATCACCCCGAACCTGTGCCACGACGGCCATGACGCGCCCTGCGTCGACGGGCAGCCGGGCGGGCTGGCCAGTGCCGACGAGTGGTTGAAGCGGTGGGTCCCTGCGATCACGTCGTCACCGGCGTTCAAGCGGGACGGCGTGCTGGTCATCACCTTCGACGAGTCGGACAGCCCGCAAACCGATTCCTCCGCCTGCTGCGGCGAGGGCCCCGGCCCCAACAGCCCGCTGCCCGGCATCACGGGGCTCGGCGGCGGCCGGGTCGGCGCCCTGGTGCTGTCGCCGTTCGTGGCGGCGGGAACGACCTCCACCACGCCGTACAACCACTACAGCCTCCTCGCCAGCATCGAGGACACCTTCGCCCTGCCGTACCTGGGGTACGCGGCGACGCCGGGACTCAACCGGTTCGGACTGGATGTGTACAACGGGGGTCGCCACCGGTAACGGCGATTCCGGGGCATGATGAGCGCATGGGATCACCGCGCCGCCGCTGGCTCCTCGGCGCCGTCGTCGGGCTGTTCCTTCTCGCGCTCGCGTCCGCCGCCGTGTTCTGGCCAGGGGCGAACCCGTTCGCGACACCTGTCCCGTCCGCGGCATCCACCCCGCCCGCGACATCCACCCCGTCGGCCCGGCCGGGCGTGCAGCATGTCTTCGTGATCAACCTCGAGAACAAGGGGTACGACCGCACCTGGAGTGCGGATTCGACGGCCCCGTATCTGTCGGGCACCCTGCGCGACCAGGGGGTGCTGCTCACCCAGTACTTCGGGGTGGCGCACCACTCGCTGCCCAACTACATCGCGCAGATTTCCGGGCAGGGGCCGAACCCGCAGACCCAGGCGGACTGCGGCACCTACACGAATTTCGTTCAGACGGGCACGGCCGACTTCGATCAGGCGGTCGGTGACGGATGCGTGTACCCGGCCGGGGTGCCCACGGTCGCCGACCAGCTGGGCACCGCGGGCCTGCGCTGGAAGGGGTATTTCGAGGACATGGGCAAGGCGTGCCGGCATCCGTCGCCCGGTGCGGTCGACGACACTCAGCGTGCCCGGCCCGGGGACATGTACGCGGCCCGCCACAACCCGTTCGTATACTTCGCCAGGATCACGGGCTCGCCCGACTGCGCCCGGAACGTGGTGGACCTGACCGAGCTCGAGGGCGACCTGGCCCAAGCGTCGACGACAGCGAACCTGACGATGATCAGCCCGAACCTCTGCCATGACGGCCACGACTACCCGTGCGTCGACGGCGAACCGGGCGGTTTGGCCAGCGCGGACGCCTGGCTGCGGGAATGGGTGCCGCGCATCCTCGCCTCGCCGGCGTTCGCGGCCGACGGCCTGCTGGTGATCACCTTCGACGAGTCGGACAGCGCGAAATCCGACTCCAGCGCGTGCTGCGGCGAAGTGCCCGGACCCAACGCCGCCCGTCCCGGCATCGAGGGTCCCGGGGGAGGGCGCGTCGGCGCCCTGGTGCTCTCTCCGTTCACCGCCGGCGGCACGTCATCCGACACGCCGTACAACCATTACAGTCTGCTGGCGACGATCGAGGACACCTTCTCGCTGCCGTATCTGGGCTACGCGGCGACCCCGGGCCTGGCCCGTTTCGGTTCGGACGTGTTCAACACCGCGCACCGATTTTAACACCGTGCACTGACTTCAACACCGCGCGCTAACGCTGAAAGCCCGTTTCGGTGTCCGCCAGGTGCACGAGCGGACAATTCTCACAGGCGGCAGGCGTACCCTCGAATCACAGCCCGTCACGAAGGCTGGAAGGGGAGACAGTGGTGTATACCCGCGTGGACAACAGCGTCGCGGTGCAACAACTTGCGATCGGGCTGCACGATTCAGGCCGCGATCGACCGTGGGTTGTCGTGTCGTCGCCGTTCGGCACCGCCGTGCCCGAAATCGGGATCGAGCAACTCTCCAGCCAGATCGGTGACGTCACCCGGGTCTTCCTGATCGAGACCGGCGAACTCACCCGCCAGCTCGGCGACCTGCTCCCACCGCAATTCCAGGTATACGGCAGCGCCGGTCGCTCCTATCCGGTCGGCGACGCCTTCGCGACCCTGTCCCGGTCGAGGCTTCGCTTCACCCACGGCGACCCCCAGCACGCCACCGACCAGCTGGTCACGGATGCCCTCGCCCACGCCCACCAGGCCGGCCTCTTCGCGCTCGCCCCGGCATCCGTCATCACCGTCGACGGCACCGTCAAGGGCTTCATGCTCGGCGGTTCGCGCGCCCTGGTCGAGCTCGACGGCGGCGGCATGGCCACGGTCTGGCAGGAGCTGACCTACCCGCCGGTGCCGCTGGACTGGACCCTCAAGCCCGGGCAGCGCATCCGGGGTGCGCTCGATGCGCCCACCCATCGACTCAATGTGGAGAACAAGCCGCCGACCACGACCGCGATCGCCAATCGCTACCCGCACGGCAGCATCACCCTCGCCCTCGTGCAGAAGGTCAGTGCCCAGCGCGCCGTGCTGGCGCTGCACCCGCACCTGCAGTTCACGATCACCCGCGCCGACATCTCGGCCAACCCGCTCGACAAGGTCGACGCGCTCCTCTCCGAGGGCGATGTGGTGGCCGCGCGGGTGATCCACCTGCCCAGCGGCGCCCTGCACCTGTGCCTGAGCGACGTCGACGACGACGAGACCGTGCTGCCGTCGCTCTGCGCGGTGCGCAACGGCCCGCCGTGGCTGCAGGAGAACCGTCCGCTGCTGCCGCTGGTCGAAGAGGACGAGCCGACCGCTCAGGTGGTCGACCTGGTCGAGTCCCTTCCTGTTGTCGAGCCCGCCGTGGCCGGGTTCACGCCCGCGGACTCGGTCTGCGCGGGCAGGATCGCCGCCGGCGGATCCGCCTCCGGAGACGCCGGCCCAGCGGACGGCGCCGAGGCCTTCGCCCTCGCGAATCTGCTCGAGGCCCGCGCCCCGCTGCCGCGCCCGTCGCCGGGACCGGGCCGCATGCACGCCGTGCGCCGTCCGGCCACGACGTCGACTGTGATCCCCTTCCGTGTCACCCCCACTCCCGCACCCGCTCCGCATTCGGCGTTGCAGTCCACGCAGCTCTCCCTTGCCGAGGCGAAGGCGCGCATCACCCGGCTCGAGACCCAGTTGGTTGAGGCCGGGGCCACCGACTCCGACCTGGCCAAGCTGCGTGAGCAGGCCCGGTCGGCTCAGCTGCAGCTGCGCGACGCCCTGGTCGAGCTCGCGACCCTGCGCCACACGGTCGCGGAATTGCGCGATGACCAGCGAGCCCAGAGACGGATGCTGCGGGAATCCCGCCGCACGGCGCCCACCCCGGTCGCGGCGAGCGAATACGAAACCCGGCGCGCGCAGTGGGAGGACCCGGCCGGCTGGGTGCGCCACGAAATCCTGCTCGCCTGGGTCGACCGTGTTCCGGAGTCGGACCGCGAGGAATGGCCGTTGCCGCACAGCTACGTGCTGGGAGAGCGGTTCCCCGACTCCCTGGCCGGGCTCGACGACGGCCAGCTGGCCAAGGCGTTCAAGGCATCCGTCGACGTGCTGACCGGGCGGGTGAAGACCCTCACCGGGCGGCACCTGCACGCTCTGCGCCAGGGTGCAGGTCCGGCCGATCCGCATCTGCTGCGCTGGGACGGCGCCCGCTGCATGCGGGTCTCGATCGAGCAGAACACTCCGGCCGCGCGTCGGATGCACTTCTGGCAGCTTCCGGATGGCGGCATCGAGCTGGGCCGGATCGTCACCCATGACGACATGGAAGCCTAGGCCCGACCCCCTGTAAATCTCTCTCCCGGGTGACTATTCTGGAATCCTTACAGGCCGTCCACGCCCGCTGGGCCGCGTGCCCTGAGCCTCGTCAACAGGCCCTCCAGAAGCAGGAGGAAGAGATATCTATCACGATGAACAAGTTGCAGGTCAAGCCCCTCGATGCTCCAGATGAGCGCCGTACTCCGGAGAAGACCCACCTGGACCTCAACCGTCTGGGCGAGTACACCATCGGACGGATGACCATGGAGCCAGGCTGGTCCTGGTCCGAGTGCATCAAACCGGTGGTGCAGACGGAATCCTTCCGGCTGCCGCACGTGGGCTACTGCGTCTCCGGATCCCTCGAAACGGTGCTGGATGACGGCACTCGAGCCACCATCACGGCCGGCGACTCGTACACGATCCCGCCAGGCCACGACGCCCACGTCGTGGGTGAGGAACCCTGGGTGGCAATCGAGTTCGCCAGTGCCGAGGCCTACGGGGTGCCACCGGCCAAGTAAGCCGGTTCCAGCCGGTTCCAGCCGGTTCCAACCCGCCACCTGGACGTCGTCCCACGCGGTATCCAGGTGGCGCCTCTCAATCCCGGTGCTTCTCCAACCCGGTGCTTCTCCGACTTCCATGGCCGGAATTCTCGGCCCTCCTGGCGTCGCGCTACGTGTCCGGCTACTGGTCGTCGCGGGTGATGTTTTTATGTTCGATGGCGTCGGCCATCTGGATTCGCGATTTCGTGGTCTTTCGCCATCGACGCGGGCCGCTCTCGAGCCAGGGTGGTGCCATCACCTCGGGCGAGCCCCGGA